>JANQIZ010000099.1 GCA_028281895.1 Dehalococcoidia bacterium | reverse complement strand
AGCCGCATACGGACTGCTCGTTCTGGTGTTCCAGGAAGGCTTCCTCATCGATGTGCTCGGCTTCCAGCAGGTGCCGGTGATCGAGGCATGGATACCGCTGTTCCTGTTCGCAATCCTGTTCGGGCTCTCGATGGACTACGAGGTCTTCCTGCTGAGCAGGATCAAAGAGCGCTTCGACGTGACGCGCGACAACGACGAGTCGGTCGCGTTCGGGTTGCGCAGCACGGCATCGATCATCACCGGCGCGGCGCTCATCATGGTCGCTGTCTTCTGGGGCTTCACCCTGGGAGACCTGGTGATGTTCCAGCAGTTCGGATTCGGACTGGCTGTGGCGATCTTTGTTGACGCCACGATCATTCGATCTGTGCTGGTGCCTTCGACCATGAAGCTGCTGGGTTCGAACAACTGGTACCTGCCTTCATGGCTCGAGTGGATGCCGAACATCAGCATCGAGGGAAGCGAGCCACAGGCGTCACAGCCTGTAAGGGCCGAAGCCGACTAGGCATGAAAGCTACAGAGCTGAACTAAAGATCGGGCTGCCAATGAATCTGGCAGCCCGATCTCTTTTCTGCATTCTCAAGATAAGAGCGACTAGCCGATGAGGCCCTCTTGTGGAAGCGTCCACGGCGCTCTGTTCGACATGAGCTTCGGCCTGGGCATTCTCTCAACCGGCACTTCGACAAGCACAGGCTTGTCCAGCTTGACCGCATCGGAAACCAGATCACCGACATCAGTCGGCTTCTCAGCCCGCATCCCAACAGCTCCATAGGCCTCGGCAAGCTTCATGAAGTCCGGGTTGTGGAGCGCTGCTTCGTACTGGCCGCCAAAGTCCATGTCGAGGTCC
This sequence comes from Dehalococcoidia bacterium, assembly GCA_028281895.1. Lineage (GTDB taxonomy): Bacteria > Chloroflexota > Dehalococcoidia > Lucifugimonadales > Lucifugimonadaceae > JAJCYX01. Next base: position 11,128 of record JANQIZ010000099.1, on the reverse strand, counting down.
CGCGCCACGTTGCCGAAGGCATTGTCGTTGAACACGACCACCACCACGTTGATGCCGTACTTCACGGCAGTCGCCAGCTCGCCGGAGTAGTAGCCAAAGCCTCCGTCGCCGGAGATGCACACAACCGGGAGATCCGGCCTGCCGACCTTCGCTCCGAGCGCCGTTGGGAACGCAAAACCCAGGTTTCCAGAGTAACCCGAGTCGATGTATGTCTTCGGTCCATAGACAGGCCAGTGGAGCCGCGAGTAGTAGCCAAGCTGCGTCATGCCGGCGACAAGGATCGCATCGTCCGGCGCTCCCTCTCGCAGAGACTTCAGTATCGAGTCCTGCGGCTGGTCCTTCTCCTCGTCAGCGCCATCGAGACTCGCTCGAATCTTCGCTACATGCTCGACAGGCGATGGGCGGTTGGAAGCTCCAGCCGCGTCGCACTCTGCCTGCAGCGCAACAAGCGTTCCCTTCGCATCTCCTACAAGGCCGAGCGTATTTGGGAATATCTGGCCAATGACAGAAGGATCGGCATCTATGTGGATCAGCTGAGCGCCGCCACCGGCCGGGTTCCGCAGGGAGAACCGAGATCCCACGACGACCACGACATCAGCATTCTCCATCGTGTCCTTCACCATGCCCGCCGGTCCGAGAGAAGATCCCAGGCTGAGCGGATGCCGATCACTGATAACGCTCTTTCCTCCGGCAGATGTGATCACAGGAATGTTGGTGGACTCGGCAAACGCAGTCAGTTCTGCTTCGGCGTTTGATCGCGCCACACCACCACCTGCGTAGATCACCGGGCTCTTTGCTCCAGCGATCAGCGCCGCAGCTTTCTTCAGCACATCACCGTCGGGAGCGGACCGGTCAGTTGGCGCTGACTCCAGCAGATCCACATCCTCTCGCTCGACCATCGCCTCAGGAGGCAACTCGAACTCAACCGGTCTCGGCCGGCCCGTCTTCAACTGACGGAACGCCTCGTGCAGACCATCTGGAACCTCGTGCGGGCTCATCACTCGCTTCTGCCACTTCGTCACCGGCTTGATCGAGTCGATCTGGTCGTTGACTTCATGGAGACCACCCAGGTCCTTGCCGATAGTCGCCCGCGGGATCTGCCCGGCGAGCACAAGGATCGGCGAAGACCTCGAATAGGCAGTGCTCATTCCAGCGGCGGCGTTGTATAGGCCCGGTCCGGGCACCACGAGAGCGACGCCTGGCTTGCCGGTTGCGCGGGCGTAGCCATCGGCCATGTAGGTGGTCGTGCCTTCATGCCTTGCAGTGATCATCCGGATGCCCGGCTCCTCGCGGAGGGCATCGATGATCCCGTACATCTGCACGCCCGGCAGCCCGAAGATGACATCTACACCTTCACGGATGAGGGTCTGAACAACAGCCTGTCCACCGGACATCGTGGGCATTAGGAGGTCCTTTTCAGATTGATGAATCCTGCGTAGCGCCCTCGATCCGCATTCGTCGAGGGAAGCGGCGCTATCGGCAGTGATGCGCCTTTTGAGATCGCTCCGGCAGACTAGCTGGCGCGTGATTGGAGCGCAAGAGATTTCTTCAAGCCGCTGTCTGCACGGCGTGAGTCGGGTCAGTCCTGCTTTAAATCCGTAGGCTCAGAACCTGGCTTTCGAGCGGCCTCATCGTGCTCGGCGTTGAGAGCGGCGATCTCCCGCTCTGCTTCCTTCTCGATTGAGCGCCGATCAGCCTTCTCGCGGATCACTGCGATGGCGACGCCTACCGCCGTTCCTGCCATTCCCGCCATGGCCATAAGCGGCGCCGCGGTGGTTCTACACATCGTTTGAACGCATGACCTTTCCTGTCACAGGGAAGAATGAACCGAACAGGGGCGCGGATCGCCGCTGGCCGGTTCCGGACACGTGATTCTAACTCCGCACCTGTACAGTCTGAAGGTCTGGATCTCAGACAAGCCCTTGGATCAGGCTTCGGCGTACTCTGCCAGCGCCTCTTCCGAGAACTCGGCGTTCGAGAAGACCTTCTGCACATCGTCGAGCTCTTCCAGCGCATCGATCAGACGCATCGCCTGCCGCGACTTGTCCCGGTCAAGCTCAATGGTGCTGGTGGGAACCATCGCGATCTCGGCGTTGTTGACCTTGACGCCTTCGATCTTCTCGATTGCGGACTGAACCTGTGGGAAGCCATCGAACTGAACGGTCACCGAGATGTCGTTGTCCTCGATGTCCACATCCTCCGCGCCGGCGTCGACGATCTCCAGCGCCACCTCTTCAGGATCGCGGTCAGTCACCGTCACATCGATCTGGCCCTTCGTCTCGAAGTTCCAGGCCACCGCGCCTGACTGGGCGAGAGTGCCACCGTTGCGCGTTAGCTTTGTTCTGACATCGGTAGCCGAGCGGTTCTTGTTGTCGGTCAGTGTCTGGATGATGATGCCGGTTCCGCCGGGACCGTAGCCTTCATACGTGATCTCATCAAGCGCAGTGCCGCTGTCGCCAATTCCAGCGCCGCGCTCGATCGCCCGCTGGATGTTGTCCTTGGGCATGTTGCTTGAGCGTGCGTTCTCGACGGCGAGCCGCAGGCGGAAGTTCATATCCGGGTTCGGGTCGCCAGACCGGGCTGCGACCATGATCTCCCGCGAAAGACGTGTGAAGAGCTGGCCGCGCTTGGCGTCAGCCGCGCCCTTCTTGTGCTTGATTGTGCTCCACTTAGAGTGACCAGACATCTTCTCTATACCTCAACAACCAACAAGTGCCTGCGAACAGCGCCCTACGCGGCGCAGATCCGGCTTGTTCGAGATGTGATCAGTCGGGACGCAAGCCTGGCGGCAGGTCCACCTTGATAACTCTATCTACGATATCAACTTCCAGCACGATGGTCGGAGTGACTGGAACCAGAATCTCTCCACCAGATGAGAGTGCGACCACGTAAACATCGTTTGCGCCGGTCTCCATGATTCCGGTCACCTCGCCAATAAGGCTTCCATCGGACTCTTGAACGGCGCACCCGATGATCTCGTAGTGGTAATGGCTGCCTTCGGGGGCAGGTGGGATTTCGCTCCGGGGCACCTCCAGCAGATCGCCCCTTAGCGCCTCCGCCGAGTCACGATCACCGATCTCTTCGAACCAGGCATTGAAGAGACCTTTCCTGCCAGGACTCGACCTCCGGACTTCCAGTGGCCGCGATCCGACGAGAACCGTAGTGCCAGGAGTGATTCGCTTGATGTCTCCTGAGTTCAGTTCCACTTCTACACGGCCATCAAGCCCAACGGCCCGACGCACGCGGCCTATTTCAATCAGGTCGTCAGTCATGTGTGAATCACATCGTCAGAGCCGTGGTTGAGTGTTTGGAACCTCATCTTCACAGGTCCACCAACGAGAGCAGAAACGTTGCGATTACGAGGACCACAGCGCCCTGTATGGCTCCCGTCACTGCAGGCACAACGTAGATTGACTGGCGTCCGGTCGACCTGGCAGCCCTGAACCAGACAAACAGTCCGCTGAGCAAGACGGCGAGGAAGCCTCCACTAAGCAGATAGAGCCAGAGATGCTCGGGCGAGCCCAGCAGCGCGGCGACCTTTGGCAGATCGTTGTTCCAGGATTCCGAGTCTGCGAACGAAGCGACGATCCATGCGATCGCTATCACCACAGCCGCAACTATCGACACAGCGCCACCCATGACGAAGATCCGGGGATGAGTCCGTGACCTGGGAGCTCCATATGCGATCAGGCCAAGTGCCAGGACTACGTGAACGACCGGACCAATCCCCCATGTGATGATGCCCCGGACTCCAGAGAGGTCTTCTACGTTCTGTCGAACCGCTATGAACAGGAAATCTGGAGTCTTCCCGGTGACTATGAGACCAGCGAACCAGTGTCCCAGCTCATGCACCAGGACCGAGACGATGACGCCAAACAGGGCAGCGCCCGTGAGAATTCTCGCCTGTTCAGACGCATCGCGCTCATTGCCGGACCCCGCGCCAGAGCCCTCGCTGGAAGAGGTGTTTCCCAGAGCCGTGAATCTACTGGTCTTGTCCGGAGGCCGCGTGATGCGAACACCGGCATAGTTGCGTCCGGCTGGGCTCGACCTGGTTTCGCCCCGCTGACTTGAATCCAACGACTGCGCAGCCTCGCTTCCCAACTGCGGCCAACTGCGGAATAGCCGCAGCCGAATCCTGTTACCGTGTGCGTCCGTACCTGCCTGTCAGTGCCAGACATTTGGACATGCCTGATTCTACGTGCGTGCCCTGTTCCGGTTTCATCATAGAATGCAGGCATATAGATCTTGTACTCGGCTCATTCGAGCCACCCCTTGGAGAGTGTTCGTGTTTCTGCTCAAGCTTCTTTCCCTCAAATGGATCGCAGGCATCGTCTTCGTCGCCGTATTGGTCGTGGGCGCCGGCGCGGTGTACGTCGCAGCCGTCGGCGGAGTCAACATCCCCGGAGTGTCAGACGCGCTTCGTGTCGATGTGGAGCCTCCATCACCAGAGGTGATCGCCCGGGCAGACCAGGTTGAAGAGGACATCAAGGAAGCCATCGAAGATAACTCTGCATTCTTCCTGGAGTTGACCGACCAGAACCTGACCGACCTTCTCCAGTCCGAGCTCAGCAGCGACGACCGCATACACAATCTGAATGTGGAGATCCGCGAAGATGATGTGAAGGTGAGCGGTGAGCTTGCCGGGCGTGTCGGCGTCGGGTTCTCCGGCGTGATAGGCGTTGTGCTTGAGCTTGGCCAGGTCCAGCTGGACCTGAAGTCCGTGAACCTCAGCGCATTGCCAACTCCGGGATTCGTCAAGGACGAGATTCAGCCGTTCATCGACGAGGTTCTCGACATAAACGAGCGACTGCGTGAATCTGGCGCAACTCAGATCCAGGCGGTGAACCTCAACCCCGGCGTTCTCCAGATCATCGGCGTGCAGGCCGATGGTGCGACAGTAGGCGACAACCTCATCGCTTCGCTTCGAGACGCCGTTCCAAGCCCGGGCTCTCCAGTTCCGCCAGGATCAGACATCGTCGGTCCTGGCAGGACGGGCAATGAAGATGGCAGCCCGCTCTACCTTGCCCTGGGCGACTCGCTTGCGGCCAATGTGGGCGTGAATGACCCGACTCTCGGCTACGTGTCCCGCTTCCATTCCTACCTAGAGAACGAGAGGAACGAGACACTTGGTCTTCGCAACCTTGGCATCTCAGGTGAGTCGACGATATCGATCCTGAGCAGCGGACAGCTGGCACAGGCGATCTCGCTACTGAACTCACAGAACGTCGCCGTACTGACCATCGACCTGGGTGCGAACGACGTCCTGGCTCACGTCGGGTCTGACGACTGCCTGCAGGGTGAGCAAGGTCCACGCGGCGCTGCGTGCCAGGCCAGAATTGATGCTGCCATGGAGGCATTCGTCCCGAACTTCAGGGACATCCTTGCGCAGTTGAAGCAGGGACTGGGAGCCAATGCCGAGTTCTACGTGATGACCGTCTACAACCCGTTCGATATGGGCATCGGACTGCCGCTGGAAGACTTCACTTCCGGCATCGTCGATGAGCTGAACCAGCTGATACGGCAGGAGGCCGATAGCGTAGGCGCTGTCGTTGCAGACCCGTTCCCTCTCATGGCAGACAATGCGGCTGCGTGGACGAACATGCTCAGCGACTCGGACATTCACCCGAACGCGGATGGATTCCAGGCGCTGGCGTTCTCACTGGCCGAGGCGAGGCAGGGCTAGGCTAGACGCTCTGCTCACGGGAGTAAGCCTCGTCGAGTAGCTCGACGACATAGCGCACACGTGTCTGTGAGTCGGCGCGATCGAGCGCTGATGTCATCTGCAGCGCGCATCCGGGGTTGCCAGTAGTGACTATCTCGGCCTCAGTAGCGACGATGTTGCTGGCCTTGCGGTCGCCGAGACGCCTCGACATCTCTTTCTGTGTGATCGAGTAGGTTCCAGCAGACCCGCAGCACATCCCGGCCTCGGCCATTTCGACGCGCTCCAGACCGGGAATCGAGTCGAGCAACTGGCGCGGAGCATCGGTGATTCGCTGCGCATTCGCGAGATGGCAGGCATCCTGGTATGTGACCTTGTAGTCGAGCGATGCAGTCGGCGCACGGAGTCCGAGCTCGAACAGGAACTCGTGAATATCGCGAGTGAGGCTCGAAACCCGGTCAGCCTTCTCGCTGTATGCAGGATCATCTCGCAGTAGCTCGCCATACTCCTTCATGGTCGAGCCACATCCCGCAGAGGCGACGATCACTGCATCAGGGGAAACATCGAGAAACGCATCGATGTTCTTACGAGCCATCTCTCGGGCGCTCTTGAACTCGCCGGCATGAGCATTGAGCGCTCCGCAGCATCCCTGGTTGGCCGCGAGATGAACCTCGACTCCGTTGATCGAGAGCACGCGCACAGCCGCCTCCAGCGCAGGAGCGTGCGTGAGCGTCATCACGCAACCGGCAAGCATCGCCACTGTGGCCTTTTTCGGGCCTTCCGCTGTGATGACCTGCCCGGAGGCCTTGAAGAATCGATCGCTCATTTCCGGAAGCGATTCGTCGAGATATGCCTGGTCACCGGGCAGCAGGCCGAGAATCCCGGTCTTGCGAACGAGTCCCTGGGCTCCAGAGCTGCGATAGAGCTTCGCAGCGCGCCCGACCCATCGCAGCCGGGCCGGACTGGCGAGCACGCGGTTGTAGCCGATGCTGCGGCCAACTCTCTCTTTGAGTGGACGTTTGAACTGCTTCTCAACCTGCGCGCGGGTGGCTTCCATTAAGCGGCCGTACGGCACGCCTGACGGGCAGGCTATCTCGCAGGCGCGGCACTGCAGGCACAGGTCCCAGTGGCCGACGATCGACTCGGTCATCGCCAGCCTGCCCTCAGCGACGCCTTTCATCAGCGCGATTCGGCCGCGCGGCGACTCCATCTCCAGGCCGGTCTCAACATACGTGGGGCAAGCGTTGAGGCAGAACCCGCAGTGGACGCACTTGTAGAGGTCTTCATCAGCCGGGGCATCGACTCCGCTGAAGCCCGGAAATGTGCCGGAAGGGGCGATTGGATTCTGATCGTCGCTTTGCATGACTTAACTAGATACGTCCTGCGAACCTGCCCGGGTTGAGCGTCCTGCCGGGATCGAATTGATTCTTGATCGCCTTCATCACCGCCATGTCCAGGCCTGCGGGACCGAAGACATCGAGCTCAGTCTTTATGACAAGTGGACAGCGCTCGACTACAGCGCGTCCGCCGAACCTGCTGGCCTCTCCGATCACGCGGTCAATGATGTTCCGATTCGCATCCTTGACCGAAAAAGCCACAGCGCCAAATCCTGCCTGCAACTCGGCTCCAATCGTACCCTCGCCAGATGTGCCGATAACAGACGAAACCAGCTTGATCGCATCGGTTGGCTTCAGCGTGACCCTTATCTCGGCATCCTGCGGTGAATGATCCTTGCCATGACCGATATCACCACTCGATTGCGTCACTTCGTAGCCAGAAGCCCCTGTTGCGCCTGCGAGGCCAGTCAGATCATTCTCCAGCCGCTCAACCGCTCGATCGCCGCCAGGCACTCCCGCCATCACCACGGCTCCAACGCCTGTTGCATCCTGCTGTCCCAGCGACTCGAGAATCCCACTCAAGCCGTCGCCTGAGAACAACGTCAGCGTCTCGGGCATCGCGGGACCATTGATGACCTGAAGCACGAAGTCGCCGGCATCCTCGACTGTGTTGAACCATGCGGCGACAGCGCTCGTCTTTCGAGGGATCGGCACCACCTTGAGGCCAACCTGTGAGATGACACCGAGCGTGCCGTATGCGCCAGTGTGCAGACGGTGAAGGTCGTACCCCTGCACGTTCTTCACCACGCGGCCACCAGACTTTGTCGCGGTGCCGTCCGCAAGGACAACGGAGATTCCGATGATCCAGTCACGAATCCCGCCCATTGAAGATCGCATGCGTCCAGGCGCATTCGAAGCGACGCTGCCGCCGAGGGTTGCCCGGTCAGGCTCAGCTACGTCGAACGGCAGTCGCTGACCCTGCTCTCCGAGAAGGCTGTTCAGATGACCGATCGTCACACCGGCATCTGCGACAAGTGTCAGGTCGCCGGGCTCATGCTCGATATTCGATGCGAGGGCCGACAGGTCGAGAGCCACGTCGTAGCCTCCGGGCACATTGCCAACATGCATCCGGGTGCCGCCTCCCCAGGGGATCACAGCCTCGTTTGCCGAGTGCGCCTCACCCAGCGCGGCGGAAAGCTCGGCCTGGCTAGAGACAGCCTGAACCCTTTTCGGGGCAAGGCCGTCGACCTGGAAATTCTCGGGTGCGGTAGTCACGGTTAGAGGGTCATTGCGCCGTCTATCACATGCACCTGTCCGGTGACATAGCTCGACTCGTCTGAAGCCAGCCACACGGCCAGCATGGCGATCTCCTCAGCATTGCCGATTCGTCCCATCGGCTGCCTTGCCAGGAAATCTTTGAACGCCTGGTCAGGATCGGGTGCCATGTTGATGCGCTCGTGAAGAGACGGCGTGTCGACCGTCGCAGGTGCGATCGCGTTGCATCGAATACCGCTCGACACGAAGTCCTTCGCGACCGACATCGTCAGTCCTGCGACAGCGGCCTTGCTGGCAGAGTACGCGGCTCTGTCAGACACGCCCATCACGTGGGATGCGACAGATGACATGTTGATGATGGAGCCGCCGCCGTTTTCGATCATCGGAGGCAGATAGGCCTGCAGCATCCGGAACATTCCCTTGGCGTTCAGCTCGAACGAGAAGTCCCAGTCACGCTCAGAGCAGTCGAGGATGCTGCCCATGGCGACAAAGCCGGCGCAGTTGAAGAGCACATCTGGCGCTCCGGTGCGGGCGAGCAGAGAATCAATTGACTCCCGGTCTGTCACATCGCAGATCGCCGTTGATATTCGATCCGTGCCGTGGAGATCGGCCAGGGCCTCTTCATTGATATCGGTCGCCCATACCTGTGCGCCTTCATGCGCAAAGGCCAGCGCGGTCGCCTTGCCAATGCCTTGTGCCGCTGCTGTGATTACCGCCGTCTTGCCCGTAAGCCTGGCTACCAATGTTCGCTCCTGAAGTCGCTTCGTCGTCAGCAAAAGAACCGGGCAACAAGGTTAGACGAACAGTTGCGCTGGCGGGAGGCGCTGCTAGCTTTTGTCAGCCTCGTTCTGGGCAGTAAGACCCAGCTCAACCCATGGTTTCTGAAGGTCGACAACCTCTGTGGGATTGAACGGCACCCACCTGCAGGTTACCGGCATGCCGCAGTCGCACGAATGTGGCCACTGGTCCTCGACTTCGTGGAGCGGCTTCATCAGGTACACCCACCGACGCCGATACTGGCTTTTGTAAACCTCGTGCAGCTTGCCCGCGAACAGGGTTATCTCGCCTCGCACACCGGTCTCTTCGAGAAGCTCCCTCACGACAGCGTCTTCAGGCTCTTCACCGGGCTCGATAGTCCCGGCAGGCACCTGGACCATGCTCCCGCCTTCTTGCAAGGGATGATCGAACACCAGGAGCTCATCACCGTCCTGGCCGGAGCGCAGGACGAGTGCCGTGACCTTGAGGACAGGCTTGAACTCTCTCTGCTGCGCCATCAGAGCAACTCTCCCTGCTCAGGAGCCGGGTCGATCAGGTGCGGCTCGTTGATGTAACTGCCTCTAGCAGTCGAGTTTACGTTGTTTGCGACCGGGCGCATCGCCATGTCTGGCCATTCCACGCTCTTCACCATGCGCTGAACATCGGCGAACTCAGACATGGGGTCCAGCCAGACCGACCACAACTCATCGCTGACGCCGCCGAGCGTGAGAGGTATGCGGTCGTGGACCCTCTCCATGAAACGGTTTGTGGCAGTGGTGATGATGGTGAATGAGGTACTGATCTCGCCTGATCGCGGATCGGTCCGCGTGCTGTACAGGCCAGCGAAGCCCATCAGCTTTCCATCTTTGCGATGGATGTAGAACGGCTGGCTCTGCTTGCCGCCGCGCCTCCACTCGTAGAAACCGCTCGCCGGAACCATGCAGCGGCCAGAGTTCAGCGCGCCTCTCCAGAAACGTGAAGACTGGAGTTTGTCGTCCCGAGCATTGAACGTCGCGAACTTTGGCGGCGCGTCTTCACGCCACCAGTCCGGGACAAAGCTCCAACGTGCTAGCTCCAACTGGCGGACGCCGTTCCGACTAATCACAATCGGAGCGGACTGGGTCGGAGCTATGTTGTAGCTCTCATAGAGGCTTCGACGAGGTGCGGAGCCATCCTGGACTCTCGCCCGGCCCTCTTCCATCAGCCGCTTGAGAAGATCCGGATCAAGATCGCGCTCGAAGAAGATCTCCTCAGTCCCATCGTCCCGCAAGACAAGGACGTAGCGGCCGCACACGGCTTAACCCATCTTCGCCATGACATCGACGAGTTCCTGAACAGCGTCTGCAGAGCTCATCAAGGCCGCCTTCTCTGCATCTGTCAGATCAACCTCGATCACCTCTTCAACGCCGCCTGCGCCGAGCTTCACCGGAACACCGGCGTAGAGACCGTTGATGTCGTATTCGCCTTCGAGGTAGGCGGCACACGGCAGGATCTCCTTGCGATCGAGCAGGATCGCCTCGACCATCTGCGCGGAAGCTGCCGACGGAGCGTAGTAAGCAGAGCCGGTCTTGAGCAGGCTGACGATCTCTGCGCCGCCGTCACGCGTCCGCTGCACGATCTCCTCAAGCCGGTCCTTCTCGATGAGGTTGGCGACGGGAACACCACCGACAGTCGTCGTGCCGATCAGCGGAACCATGCTGTCGCCGTGGCCGCCAAGCACATATGCCTGGACGTTGGTGACAGACGTTTTCAGTTCCATTGCGAGGAAGCTGCGGAAGCGGGCGGTATCGAGAATGCCAGCCATGCCGACAACCCGCTCTTTCGGGAAGCCAGAGACGGCCTTGGCGTGCTGAACCATCGCGTCGAGCGGGTTCGAGACGACGACGAGGATCGTGTTCGGCGAGTACTTGACCACCTGCTCGGTGACGCTGCCGACGATCTTCATGTTTGTCGAAAGGAGATCGTCACGCGTCATCCCGGGCTTGCGGGCGATGCCTGCAGTGATGACAACAACATCGGAGTCGGCGGTCTCTTCATAGCCGTTGGAGCCGGTGATTTGCGCATCCGTGCCAAGCACCGGACCGGACTCCATCATGTCGAG
>JANQIZ010000064.1 GCA_028281895.1 Dehalococcoidia bacterium | reverse complement strand
ATGATGGTGTTCACTGCATCACGCCCGAAGGCCGAACCATTGGAAAGATACTGGTGCCTGAGCAACGAACCGCCAACTGCTGCTGGGGCGGCCCTGACTGGAATCGCCTCTACATAGCTGGCGACACGTCGCTCTACTCGGTGCAGTTGGCGGTGACTGGAGCTCACAGGCGCCCGGTTTAGGGAGTTACGCGAAGAAGCCGAACGTTCTAGCCTAGCGTCCGGCTTCTTGTTTCGAAAGATTTCGGCGGAGCTATGCCCTGGCTGCCGAGATACTGAGCCAGCGGCGGGGAACCGTCGTCAGGCCGCGCTCCTCGAACACCTGTCGCAAGCCTTTCTGCAGAGCTTCCCGACCAGCGTCCAGCGGAACTCCGGGCATCACTCCCTCAATCCAGTCACGGAACCCACTGATGTGGAACCATCCGGACTCGGGAACGTCGATATCCGCCACTTCGCTCTTGACGATCTTGAACCCCGACTCGTTCAGCAGGGATTCGTACTCATCTGCGGTCAGGTGCTGGCGAGACTCGACCTTCTGGGCGCTATCGGGGGACATTCCGTATTCGCGCTTCAGGATCCTGAGCGAGCGCATGAGCCAGCGCCGGAAGAACTCCTCGCTTGCCGGAGGGTGTGAGCCGTCGAAAAACGAGGTGTTGATCGCCAGGATTCCGTTTGGGCTGAGCTTCTCCCTGATCTGGGTCAGCAGAGTCTTCTTGTCGGGAACATAGTGGATGGAGTTGCAGTAGACCACCGCATCAACATCGTCGTTGATCGCTGTCTTGAGGTTCTGCACCGGAGACTGGACGAATCGGATAACTGCGTCTTTGCGACCACCTAGCTCAGCCACTGCGTCACGCAGCGCCGATGCCGAATGATCGACGGCGTAGATCACGGTCTCTTTTGCAGACTGGAGCCGCTCCAGGATCAGCTTTGTCACACCGCCGGTTCCGCAACCGAGGTCGATGATCCTCCGCTGGCGTCCCACCTCGGCCAGATCGAGCAGCCTCGCATTAACCTGCCTGTAGAAGGGCAGGTTGGAAAAGGCGTTGAACGAGAAATCTTCGGTATTGTTGTTGCTCTCAGCCAAACTGGCGCCTCGCTTGCGTTGGGAACGCGAAGCCGTTGCTTCACGTTCGCGAACCCTCAGTAACGCACATCTCTCAGATACGAGAATTTTATCAGATGGCAGTTTACGCCATACTTGATATCCGGCTCACCAGTTCGGCGCATTCGTCTTGAAACAACGATCACTCAAGATGCGGCTTCTCATCGCAGGCTTCTCGATCCTGCTCCTCGCCGTATCGGTATCGTGCGGCGGGCGTTCGAGCGACATTCCCCTGTTTTTCGCAGCGGCGTCACTCTCTGATGCCCTGATCGAGGCCGCAGACGAGTACGAAGCAGAGACCGGCAAGGTCGTTGAGTTCAGTTTCGGAGGCTCGACCGCGCTGGCGAACCAGGTGGCTGATCTCGATGCGCCTGCTGGCGGCGTCATCTTCGCTGGCCAGGCCCCGATGGAGCTGCTTGTGCAGTCTGGTGACGTGTCTGCTGGCGCTGTTTCAGTGATTGCCAGGACCGATCTTGTGGTGGTGGGAGATAGAGGAGAAGACCGGCTCCAGTCGCTGGCAGACCTGGCCTCGGGCAGCGACCGTATAGCCATCGCTGATCCAGACTTTGCGCCTGCCGGGCAATACGCTCGAGAGGCGTTGACGACTGTCGGCGTGTGGGACGGCATCGGCGACCGAGCCATTCCAACGCTGGATGTGCGAGCGGCGCTCGCTGCGGTGTCGACAGGCAGCGTGGATTTCGCTGTGGTTTATGCCACGGACGCTATGACAGAGCCTGACGTAGAGGTTCTACTGCAAATCGATCCTGATCTTCACTCACCTGTCGTGTACACAGCGGCCCCGCGATCTGGCTCTAAAGTGGCCGATGAAGCGCAGGATTTCATCGACTTTCTTGCATCGCCAACAGGCTCCGCGATCCTGGAGAGCTACGGATTTTCGAAGGGCTAGAGACAGTCGGTAACGCTGTGTCTCGCTGGCCTCCACTTCAGTTGAATCAGTCGCAGCGTTAGACTTTGCGGTCTATGAATTCGGACGTTTCGATAGTCCTTCTCTCTCTACAGGTTGCCAGCCTGGCCATGCTCCTGGTGATTCCGGCCGGGATCTTCACGGCATGGCTCCTCGCAAGGAAGCGGTTCCGAGGCCGGTTCATCCTGGAGGCGATCACGACTCTCCCGCTGGCGCTTCCGCCGGTGCTCGTAGGCTTCGTCCTGTTGTGGTCACTTGGCGGCAACAGCTGGCCGGGGCGTGCGGTGAGCTCTCTGCTCGGAGTCGACATCGTCTTCACATGGGTCGCTGCCGCGATCGCCGCCTCAGTGGTGGCGTTCCCGCTCAGCGTCAGGGCGTTTGCGGCTGCCA
>JANQIZ010000391.1 GCA_028281895.1 Dehalococcoidia bacterium | reverse complement strand
AATCGCGCCGTAGCCGTTCATTGGCGTAGAGCTCCTCTAGTTCTGGGTGGCGAGCCCGGTGGCAGGAGTGCCGGGGCCGATGAAATCCTGCCGAGTCGCGGGTCCGTGCGGTTTGACCTGGCCGCCAGTTGCGCGGCTGGCACAGTCTATGCCGGGCCAGCAACATCATCAAATGCGGGGTAGCCCGTCGCTCCTCGCACATTCTCACAGCACCTGCTGCCTGCGATATCCATGCGCTTCTTTCAGGCAGAAGGACGATCGCGGTTTCTGAAGAAGTCGCGCAAAAAGGCCGAAATGCGAATCTGAATGTTAGTGAGCGTGAACGTGCCATCATCCTAGACTTGCCACATCTGCCACTCGTAGCGCACCAGGAACCTCCGATTCCACCCTGGGACGGAACTCCGCAGGTGTGAACTTGCATCTTCCGGGGAGACGGAACAATGCCCGAACACTTCGACAACTTTTCGCCAGACAGAGTCGGTACAGCCACCATCAAGGTCGTTGGTGTCGGTGGTGGCGGACAGAACGCCGTCACTCGCATGTACAGGGATCCGATTCCCGGCGCTGAGTACATCATCGTCAACACGGATAAGCAGGCCATTGAGCTGTCGGAAGTTCCCGTCAAGCTCCGCGTCGGAGACGACACTGCAAGAGGTCTTGGCGTAGGTGGCGACCCTTCAAAGGGCCGTCAGTGCCACGAAGAAGACAAAGAGGCCATCAAGAAAGCTCTTGATGGGGCCGACCTCGTATTCGTCGCAGCAGGCATGGGCGGTGGCACCGGAACCGGTGGCGCTCCCGTCGTCGCCGAGGTAGCCCAGGAGATCGGCGCTCTCACGATCGGCGTCGTCACCAAGCCGTTCTCATTTGAAGGCTCACACCGCGGACGCAAGGCAGTCGAGGGCATTGAGGAACTGCGGGAGCGCGTTGACACACTGATCGTCATCCCTAACGACAGGCTTCTCGCCATGAGCGACGAAGAGCTGACGATGGACAATGCCTTCAAGATGGCAGACAACGTGCTGCGCCAGGGTGTACAGTCGATCGCTGAGTTGATCCTCGTTCCGGGTGAGATCAACCTTGACTTCGCAGACGTCAAGGCGGTCATGACAAACGCCGGTCACGCATGGATGGCTATCGGCAAGGGCTCAGGCCCGGACCGTGCGATCGAGGCGGCCGAAGAGGCGATCAACAGCCCGCTGCTTGAGGTCGACATCGACGGCGCGACCGGTGTGCTGTTCAACATCACCGGCGGCACAGACCTCACACTTGATGAAGTTCACCAGGCTTCCGAGGTGATCTCAAGCAGAGTCCATCCTGACGCGAACATCATCTTCGGTACAGTTACCGATGCCAACCTGGATAACGAGATCCGCATGACGGTTATCGCCACCGGGTTCAATGTTGCCGGTGACTCCGAGACCGAGCAGGACCGGCTTGCGCAGGCGGCTATCGAGGACCCGTCGCTAATGGCCATTCCTCCGTTCCTTCGCCACCACCCGGCAGCGCGCAGGCGCTACCGCAACGGCGGCATGTTCAAGAACGAGGACCTGGACCAGGAGCAGGTAGAGCAGCACGAAGAGCAGTT
>JANQIZ010000364.1 GCA_028281895.1 Dehalococcoidia bacterium | reverse complement strand
TCGACCCGGATGGCGCGGGCGGCGTGAAGCCGTTTGAGGTTTATTGCGATATGGTCACGAGCGGTGGTGGTTGGACGCTTATTGTTCGGGGTGACCAGGCAACGGTGGCTGGCGGTAATCCGCCAGAATTCCGATCCTGTTCCCCAATCTGGGTATCGGGCGATAGCTACGGCGCGCCTGCGGACGGCACGCATTTTTCCAAAGCCTGGGCTTATACACCGGATTTTGCAGAATTGATGTGGGAAGAAGATGGAGCCGACTATTTCGAGACTGTCAGCTTTACCGGGGCCCTGAAAGATTGGGTGAAGACATCCGGCACCATTAAACTGAATACGGGTATCGGTCCTTCCGGCGGCGGTGGCCGCATATACCGCGCGGTCCGAAACGTCCGATGCAATACCGGCGATCCGAGCGGCGCTTGGGGGGACGGTTTTGGCGGAACCCGGCGTTGCAGTTCGGGCTCCACGTATGGCTACAGTTCCTGTATTCCCGGAACGCTCACCTACGAGATGACCGACTTGTATAACTACGCGGCATTATGGGTGCGATAACGGCCGTTTGCGCAACGGGTATTGTGCAACCGCGAAGCGGGGATTTGGAGATTGCGAAACCCTATTGCACAATTGAAGGCAATGGCAATCGGTTTATGCACGGAGGTTCATGCGTTTAGGTTACGCCCGCGTCTCGAAGTCCCAGGATCAGGACACGGCCGCCCAGGTGGCGGCGCTTCGCGATGCCGGCGTGGAACGCATTTTCGAGGAGCAGGCCTCCGGCGGCCGATGGGACCGTCCTGAGCTCCATCGCCTTCTTGACCACCTGCGCCCCGGCGACGTGGTGGTCGTCTGGAAGCTGGATCGTCTGTCCCGCTCCCTCATGGACCTGCTCCGTATCATCGAGAAGCTCGAGGCCAAGGGGGCGGGCTTCCAATCCCTCACCGAGGCCATCGACACGACAACCCCGACCGGCCGCATGATGATGCAGATGGTCGGTAGCTTCGCCGAGTTCGAGCGCGAGATGATCCGCCAGCGCACCTACGCCGGACTGAAGCGCGCCCGAAGAGAAGGGCGGGTTGGTGGCCGACGGCCGAAGCTCTCCGCCCGGCAGCGAAGAGAGGTGGTCGAGATGGTGTCTTCGGGCCGGAAGACGGCGGCGGAGGCAGCACGACTGTTCGGCGTTCATCCGGCGACTGTGAGCCGGCTGCTTAGGGCTGATCGTGACCTCACGGATGGATTTAGAATCCATCCCGATTAAGAGAGTTCTGTTCAGGTCCGTTCTGTACGAATATCTGGAGACTGAAGTGTATTAGGGAGGCTGACGGCGTTATTAATCGCGCTTGTATGACCCAAGAAGGACCGCAAACGCTGAATCAGTATCTCTGTGTTTTGAGTTTCGCATTCCCAGACTGTTAGTACATCCCAGCCCAACTCGCAAAGATGGCGTTCCGTTGCCTGGTCTCTCTCCTGATTTCGTTTAAGCTTCTCCGTCCAGTAGCCTGTATTGGATTTCGGGTGAGACCGTAGCGGGCACACCTCGCTGGGATGCTGGTGCCAGAAGCACCCGTGCACAAAGATAATCTTCTTCCGCTTTGTGAAGACAATATCCGGCCGGCCTGGCAGCGTCTTCAGATGGACGCGATATCTATAGCCCTGAGCAAATAGCAGCTTACGCACAATAAGTTCGGGCTTCGTATCCCGCCCCCGGTTTCCTCGCATGACAGCACTGACAGCCTTGCTTGACGGTGCTGGAGGTACGAGCTTTGCGTGGCGGCCAATCATGATCACCTTGGAAGTAGGCTTCTCAGCTTCACATTGCGCGATGATAGAGTTGCTATGTTGGCTGCCGGCGTGCGGGAAAGGTCACTTCGGAAGCGAACCTGACTAACTTCAGAGGGTGCCTCTTCACGAACCGCTGGAATAGTCGCTAGCTCATACACTTGAAGCGAAGATCGGGCGAGGCTCTCATCGAACCGCATGGATAGAGCGGCTGAGGCATTGCTGCCCAATCCTTCGGCAATGGTTTCCTGAAGCTTCAGGAGAAGGGCAGCGTCGCCTCCGATTTGCTCTTCAATGCGCTCAATAAGGTCGAGAAGGGACGTGCCGCCACCGCTCGCTTCAACAAAGAGCGAGACAAGGATGCCATCGGTGTTGGGTGGTGGTGAGCATTGCTCAAGTGAAAACTCATGCGCCCGCTGGCGCGTGCCGCTTGCCTTCACCTCCAGTCGCACATTGTCGATAGAGAAATCAAATCGATCGTCTGTGGTACTGCGCCAGGCCACAACAGCCTGCGCTGGTGAGCTAGCAACATGGATGACGTAGAGCTCTCCAAAGAGTCCAATGACTGATCGCCGCGCGGGTGCAGAAAGCCTTTGAAACAAATCCACAAGTCGTCTTACGGCCTCCACGACCTGCTCAAGGCTTGGCGTTGCGCCTACGATGTGGAGTATCGTCTCGCAAACGTGCGCGAAGTAGCCTTGGACAACCCGGTCAGTCGCGGTGCAGGTAACTGCGGTCAGAGTCTCCGTTCTTTCCGTATCGCCGCCAATGGAGATGGTACAAGGGACAGCGAAGCTGACCTCAATCGCGGCTAGCCTGAGAGGGGCCTTAAGAGAGGTGTCTTCGGCGCTTAAGAGCAGGCATGGTGCACCTGAGCTTGTACGCCCGAAATAGTGGCCTTCATAATTCGGGATAGGTTTGACGTGATATTGCAGGCCAGCTTTCTGGCAACATGCCGGTACATCAATCGTCTCAATCAGCGATGCCAGACCCGAGCGCATTTACGGCTGCTCCTGCGTGAGCCACGGAAGCTCCATGCGGCGAGGTATCCAGACGGCGATGACCGGAACGTTATCGGCGACACGTTCGCCGCTTTGCGTGAGGTCAACAAAGTGTATCTGAACGGTCACGTCCTCAGGTGCATGTATCTCCCGGTCGCCAGAGTAGATTGAGCCCCGAAGCTCCGGCGGGTTCACAGGTGCGGCACCCTGAAAGAGGTTCCGAATCCGACCGTTAGTATCAACCGCACGGCGGCGGGCGTAGCCAGGGCTCATCCGATAGACGACACATCCCTCATTGGGATTCTGCTCCAGGGCATGAGATAGTTGCAGGAGAACGCCGGTAATCTCCTGCGTATCGCCCGGTGCGGTAAAGCGGTACGGCACAAGGAGCCTTTCGACAGCCTCGATCAGTGGTGCGTCCCGACAAACGCTATGCATCTGAGCTGGCTCGCGATCTGGACTCCCTTCGTCGGGGTGGATCGCCAACCCATCAATGAATGCCTGTGCAATCTCTCTATTGTCATCGATGACGCTCGTTGCGTTGAGAACGAAACGTGGTGCGAACCAAGCATCCGCATATCGCCCTCGGGCGTAGTCATACTGGATGACATTGTTCCGACAGGGGCGTAGATCAGGAGAGAGGACAAAGGCGCGCTTCCACTCACTTAGTGAGTTGCCTACGTCACGGACATGCTGAAGCTGACGCCGCATTTCCTCTTCATGCTCTACATACTCCTCGAATGCCGTCAGCACATCTTGTTCAAGGTATGTGCGGCAATAGCCCAAGTAAGGGCGCTTATAGCCAAAGAAGCGACCACGCTGTTGGATCGTATCGGCATTTCCAACGCCTGGCCCTCGCGGCATGTAGGTGACGGTCAAGCCCTCGACGGTAAAGCCACGGTCCATCGCCTGCCCGCCGACCAGAATCCACCCGTAGGATCGGCTCCAGTCGATGGTGGGCGTGCCACGCCTACCTCTCGTGTTTACTTCTTCGATACTTGTCAGGCGAAACGCGCGCGGAAGCACATTGGCGACCTCTTCGAATGAAGGCAGGCCCGGCACTGTATGTGCCAACTCCGCATGTGCCTCCTGAAAGTCTTCGATAAAGTCGGCGCGATCAGAATCACCTTCAGGAAGTGCCATCAATCGGCGCCACTCGTCGAAGACTTGGCCTATCCAAATTCGGTATTCCTGGTGCTGTGCCGTCTCCCGTGAAGGATGGACCAGCATCGAGCGATTTGCATTAGACCGGCTTCGTCCTTGAAGCAGCCCGGCTGCGATGCCAACGAGGAAGATGCGTAGAGCGTCAAGCAATGAGCCAGGTGGGTCAATGAGTGGATTATCGTCGCTGGGCACGTCGTCATATGGGATCAGCCTGACTAACCCGTGCGTCTCACTAAAGAAGGCTCTACCACCTACATAGTCCTCGCCAGGCTCAAGGACCTCGACAAAGTCCGGGGAGAGGGAGTCGATAATGTTGATGAGAAGTGGTGCTTGGGGTGTGGCCGTGTACTGAAGAAAAGTGTGACATGGCACGGTATCGCGAAGCTCTAAGAGCCGCCTGTAGGTGGTGCTCTCACGCCCTCGGTTGACTAAGGTATTCAGGCTCGCCTGATCGGCCTCATCATCTACAATGAGTGTTGGCACGTCATCCAGATTGAGCCGTTGTAGCAAGGCGACGAGATTCGCCAGGTGCCTGTGGTTCTTCATGACGGTAATCAAAACCGTTGGCCGCTCACTCTCTGGCACTTGAGGGTCGCGCCATTCATCGAGCACCTGTTCAATGGCGCGCCAGTTACCCTCCGTCTCAGTTGGGTTAGTAAAGGTGGCCCACCGGAGGTAGCCGTCAACATCGTCAACGAACAGATCGCTTCGCAGACGTTGGGTGGACTGATTGAGGAGCGATGTGGAGATGCCAGCGACTGTGATGATTAACCGATACCCATTGTCGCGGGCCAAGGCCATAACTGTAGTGAATGAAAGTGTCTTTCCGCTCTGCACGTACCCAACGACCAAGCCGGTCTGATGGCTTCCTTGCTGATTTGGGTTTACGCCACGAGCAAGGATCGATGCGGCTGCCTCAATAACGACCTCGCCAGCCTCTGTCGGTAGCCGCTTCCTATCGACGACACCTCGTGCCTCTGGCCCAACGATCGGTTGCCAAAGCGCGCCAGGCACTTGGGCTGTGGACATTGGCGTTACAACAGTAGTGGTATCGTCAGCACTCACGGAATGCTCCTTTATCTTACATCATCGCTCTCGCTCATGGCTGGGATAGTGCTTCACGAAGGATGTCGTTCAAATTGCGTCGGATCGTTCCCGTGTACTTTTGACCGGCAAGTCGTGCCAGTTTCTCAGCAAGTGCGAGGCCCGCGGCAACACGCAGCAGCGCTTCCACATCATCCGGGTCCGTCTGTGCAAAGCTCACCATAAATGGATGTGCGAGCGCGACGCGAATCTCAATTATATTTGGTGCCCCATCGGCACCTGCCTGATCGCTGATCGTGAGCCATTGACTTTCGGCTGGCTCATCTGTGAGCTCAACTTTGATAAGCCATTGCTGACCACGGAAATTGATCGTTAACTCCCGTTGCGCAAGAATTGTTTGCTTTGAAAGTGCTGCCGTCGGTGTTTCTTCCGGTGGCTCATCCGCGACGACAGGAAGTGTGCTCGGCAAGCCTTCAGCCATCGCCTCAGTAGTTCGATCAACGGCTTTCTGTGCGGCCTCCTTCCGCTCGTTCCGTGAAGCAAGGGCGCGGTACCCATCTGCCTGCCGGAGCAACGGAAGGTCGTCTGAGTCGATATGCTCCTTCAGTAGCTCAAGGAAGGGTAGCTCGTTCTCGTCCCAGCGGAAGCCGTCTTTGGTGTGGCTTACCTCAAAGCCCTCTAGATGCAACTCGCCGAATAGGCGCAACGAGCGAAAGCTCCCAGGCTGACCGTAAATCAACTGTGGGCGATACCCCTCGTCGCCACTCCCTTGAATGAGCCGTCCCCGGCGAAACAGGGCGAAGCCACAGCGTGCAAAGTTGCCAGGGTCGCGCAGGGCCGCAAAGCCCGTAACGGACAGGCCTTCGCCGAAATCAAAATGGATATCTTTGCGCCAAGTCTGCGGCTCTCCACCCTTGTCTCGGACATAGGGCGCTGTCAGCACACTAGGCTCTGCATAGGTCAGCAGCTCATCATTAAAATACAACTCCAGCAGGCCATCTCGGATGAAGACTCGGTATATGTCTGTTAGATGCTCCTTGATCTTGGTGATACTCCTCTTCACCGGCACGTGGTGAAGATCCTCGAGAACAACCTCAGTGAAGTGTAAATTGGTGTCAGCAGGCGTTGGCGAGATTTCCAATTCTTCGAGTTGGTCATGGACGATCTGATCTACGTCAAACCGTACAGTCCGCTCGACATCCTCTCC
This sequence comes from Dehalococcoidia bacterium, assembly GCA_028281895.1. Lineage (GTDB taxonomy): Bacteria > Chloroflexota > Dehalococcoidia > Lucifugimonadales > Lucifugimonadaceae > JAJCYX01. The sequence goes on along the minus strand of JANQIZ010000364.1, from coordinate 509 downwards.
CAGCGCCTTCGTACGTACATGCCAGCGTGGCGAGAACCAGCACGCCGCGCTCTTCATTCCCATACCGAACTCGGATAGTCCGGTGGTATCGGTCGGAACGGCCGCAGGCCTAAAGGCTCGCGGGAAATCCGCCTGAGCGATGCCACCGGCGTTGTCCTTAATGGAGATTCTGCCAGGCTTCGTCGATTCGACGTTGATACGGACCTCGACCTTGAAATCCTTGCCTTGGAGGGCTTCCAACGCATCTCGATGCTGAACAAAGCTCTGGACGGCGTTATCGACAAACTCAGCCAATGCGAACCAAGGCTTGTAGTTCAGATGGCGCAGAACTGAGAGAACGCTGACCCCCGGCCGAATACTGACTTTGTTGAGTGTGTTTGGCGTGCCCTTATCCGACATGAGCCAAGGCTTCCGTCGCCTGAACAGTTAGCGGCTTCCGCTGTTTCGCTGAATGTGCCGGCCGCTCAGTGAGCATAGGCTCGGTTGAAGGCAACAACGCCCGCGCGATT
>JANQIZ010000333.1 GCA_028281895.1 Dehalococcoidia bacterium | reverse complement strand
CGTCTCCGACTACCAGTCGCTGAAGGAGTGGCGGGACAGGTGGTCTCCCGCAACGATGATCGTTGACGGCGAGGGCCACCGCGGGAGAAACACGATCTACTGGGAGTTGATGGAGGCAGGGCTCCTGGACGGCATTCAGCCAGACATGCTGGACATGGGATTCTGGCCGTACTTCCGACTGGCAGCGGACATCGAAGAGGCTGGCTACTCAACGATGATCTGCCCTCACAACTACAACGCGGCGGCGATCGGACTCAGGGGTGACATACAGTTTGGCGCGGTCACAGACAGGTTCGTAATTGCCGAGGATTCGACGCTGGATTTCGAGCTGTATGAGATGGACGGATACAAGTTCGAGAACGGCCATTACGCGGTTCCAGACACACCCGGCCTGGCCGTTGAAATCAACGACGAACTGTACACTCGAGTTTACAAACAGCATGAATCGATTGTGAGCTAACTTCTCTATGCCAATGAAGATCCTCGTCACCGGAATCACCGGCCGAGTCGGCGCCAACGTCGCACGTCACTTTCTGCAGCAAGGGCACAGCGTCCGCGGCTTCGTGTGGCCAGGAGACAGGCAGTCAGAAAAGCTGAAGCAGATCGGCGCTGAGATCATCGAAGGCGATCTCTCATCAAGCGCAGACGTCAAGGCCGCGGCCGAAGGACAAGAAGTGATCCTGCACCTCGGAGCTGCGTTTCAGGCTGGCGGGCCATTCACTCCTGAGCAGTACTTCGACACCAATGTGAAGGGCACATTCAACGTGCTCGAAGCAGCGCTTGGCCTGGGTGAAAATCTCAAGCACGTCATCCTCACCAGCACGGACGCGACGATGTCCAAGTACCCGCCAGAGGGCATCCCCGACCCAATCAAAGAAGACTCGCTTCCGCTGTCGACCACCGACTGGTACGGCTATACCAAGGTTCTGGACGAGCACCTGGTCGACCGCTACGTACGGCATGAGAACCTGCGCGCTACTGTGATCAGGTTCTCGAATGTCTGGGGAGCCGGCGAAGTGCTCGACTTCGGACAGTTTCACCTCAAGACCTTCATGAACCAGTTCCGTAACCGAACCGATCCTGAGGGCAAGGCGGCTTTCGAGGAGATGTCAGCGGCCTACAAAGGCGAGCCGCACCTGGTGGTCGCGTGTGACCGCAATGGACGGCCCTGGAAGAAGCAGATGATCGAGGTGCGCGAGATCGTCCACGCATATGACAAAGCTGTCGGCAACTCTGCGACCTTCGGCAAGGTGTACCAGCTCGCTTCGAAAGAGCCATTTACATGGGACGAGGTCGTGCCTTACATCGCGGAGAGAACAGGAGCGCCAGTAACCAGGGTGAACCTGCCCATGAACCCGACTTTCTACGAGTATGACCTGAGCGCGGCGCGAAACGACTTCGGGTACAACCCGACGATGTCGGTGCAAGAGATCATCGACGACGCGCTGCGATTCCGTGAGTCTGGCAGTGGCGAGATCATCCCAACCCAGGTTTGAGATCCGGCCTCAGACGCTTCGCACTCGGCTCATGCCTACGTAGAAGGCCACTACTAGGCCAATGATTCCGTTGAAGCCCAGCACGAAGTTCGCAGATACGGCGAATAGCGGGAGAAAGGCGGCTGTGGCCGCCCAGCCGATGAAGACAGCGAACGCGACAGCGTACTTCAGGTTCTTATCCAGCTTGCCACCAGAGCCTATTCGGACAGCCTCGCCAATCGCGTAACCGAGCCCGACGATGCCGCCCGCCACGACGATGAAGTCGATCAGGCCGATGATGAACGGCAATGAGACCAGGATCTTGAGGATCACGCTGAAGATCAGGGCGCCGGCAACTGCGACTCCAAGGCCGAACCCGATCGCACGGCCCATTTCGTTTCTTGAAGCATCGAGTATCGCCGGCCGACCGATTCGGGCACAGGATGGGCAGCGGGCGCCAACAGGCGAAGAGACCATGCATTGCGGGCAGATAGGATCATCGCATCTGCCGCACCGCAAATTCGTCTCAGTGCCCGGATGACGCAGGCACTGGGTGAACCCTTCCAAGTCTTGTTGAGCTGATTGCCGCATACGGTTGATTCTAGTGCAGAAGAGCCATCTGGCCCTCCACCAGACACTACTGGTCCTGTGATGGCCTGCGACCCACCCAGGATTCTCTCGAAAGTGTGTCTCTGTCGAAGATGATGCGAACTGCCAGTAGTTTCATCCTGGCGCAGACACCATCCACCTCTTTCCAGTACGAAGGATCGTTCGAGGTAGCTCGCTTGGCCATTGTGATCGCCAGGAATATCAACGCGTAGTACGTGACCTCTATCGGCAGATCGATCAATACGGTGTACACCGGCAATATGGCAGCCGAGACAATCCAGCTAACAGAGCTGTCGCGACGGCCAGTGGCCCACCAGGTGGCGGCCCAGATCGTGAACGAGGTGAGCAGATAGAGCCAGACAAGCAGGAAGCTGAGCGATCCAACAACTCCGAGTACGGTCCCCATGCCACGGCCTCCAGAGAAGCCGATGAATACGGACCAGTTGTGGCCGAGTATGACGGCCACGCCTGCGGCAACCTCGACGCCAATGCCAAGATCAAGAGCTTTGCTGGATGCGAGCAGAACCGGCAGCGGACCTTTGATGGCGACATCGAAGATGATGATCGCGACGGCCCATTTCCTGCCTACGTGACGAGCGAAATTGGAGATGCCGACGTTTCCGCTGCCGTACCGGCGGATATCGATACCGCGAATGAGTCGTGCCATCCAGAACGACGTTGGGATCGCTCCGAACAGATAGGCGCCGACGAGAAGGAGAACGGTTGCCAGCGTATCCATGAGGTATCGCTAAATCGGGCGGTCTGGCAAGAATCCAGGCTTGCCGTTGTGAATACGCATAGCCGCATCGAGCAGTTTGCGAGCTGTGTCAGGCGGCGGACCGCTCATCCCAGGCAAAACCTCGTTCTCGCTACCGAATGCGTGATAGTCAGTGCCGCCTCCGGGAATGAGGTCGTACTTTTCAGCGAGTGCGACGTATCGCTGCTGATGATCGCTGCCGTACTTCTCCGCGTACACCTCGATGCCAGCTAGGCCGGCCTCGACCAGCGGTGAAAGTACGAATTCGAGGTCATTGACCGTCCGCGGGTGCGCCACAATTCCTACACCTCCCGCGGCATGGACGATCTGGAGCGCCTCAACTGGTTCGAATTTTGGCCTTGGAACGCGCGCCGGGCCATCGTTGCCTATGAACCGGTCAAAGGCCTCGCGAATGCTTCCAACGTACTCTTTCTCAAGCAGAGCGCGAGCGATATGTGGCCGACCTACAGCTCCCTCGGCCAACTCACTCACCCGTTCCCAGGTGATGTCCATGCCCATATCGTTTAGCTTGCGGATCATCAGCTGGGCAGCCTCGATTCGCTGCTGGCGAAATCTCTCGAGAGCATCCTGTAGTGGATCGGATCGGTGATCGATGAAAAGGCCAATGAGATGAACCTCGGAGCTGCCGATCTCTGATCCGAACTCGATCCCGGGTATCACAACAAGATCGGTCCCTGCAGCGGCGCCCATCGCCTCATCGATCCCGCTCGTCGAATCGTGATCGGTAATCGCCACAGTCTTGAGCGATGTCTCAAGGATCTGCTTGATCAACTCTGTGGGTGAGAGAGTCCCATCAGATGCGGTCGTGTGCAGGTGTAGATCGACTTCGACAGGCCAATCGGGACGCCACGGTTTAGCGTTCGGCTCGTATCGCGAAACCGATGCATCGTCGCTCATAGTTCGATCTCCCTGTCGACCCTTTCGATGGCAGTTGCCATGCCTGTCGAATCATCGGTCTCGATAAGCACAGAGTTGAAGCGCATGGGACCGCTCTCAACAGGCCGGAATCTCCTGCCAACGCCTGTAAGAAAACGCTCCAGTGCCTCTTCGACGTGCATGCCTATCACCGAGTGCATACCACCCACCATCCCCAAATCCGTGACATATGCCGTACCGCCGGGGAGGATCATGCAGTCCGCCGTTGCCACGTGCGTGTGAGTGCCAACCACTGCGGCAACTCGTCCATCGAGATGCCATCCCATGGCAACCTTCTCGGAAGTCGCCTCTGCGTGAAGGTCGACAACGATCGGCTTATCGGAAGCCCATCCACCTGCGAGCAGATCGTCGATCGCGGCGAATGGTGAATCGAACTCTCCAACCCACACCCGTCCGATCAGGTTCACGACCGCAACCTGTCCGTCCGAGCTTGCGCCGCGGCCAGCATTTGATGGTGGGTAGTTCAATGGCCTGAGAACCGGAAAAGCCGGGTCATCAAGCTTTCTCACGATGTCCCGCTTGTCCCAGACATGATTGCCGGACGTGATGACATCTGCTCCGGCCTCGATCATCTCGTACGCGGTCTCCAGCGTGATCCCGAAGCCGCCTGCAAGGTTCTCTCCCTGCAGCACAACGAAGTCAATCCCAAGCTCATGCCTCAGGCGCGGCAGTAGTTTCTTGACGGTGCGTCGTCCGCCAGACCCAACCACGTCGCCAACCATTAGTATTCGCATGATCCAGCTCAGTCAGGACCTTCGCCCAACGCTCCGTTCTCATCTCTGCCCGGCGCGAGATGGCGGAGCGCAGATGCCCCTCGCGCAGGGCTAACGCTCCGCCATCTCAGCAATCTTGCTTCCAGTTTACTACGTGGCTATCTCAATCGCCCGAGACTCTCGGATCACAACGATCCTGATCTGGCCTGGATACGCAAGGGTCTCCTCAACCCGCTTGGCTATGTCACGTGCGAGAACAGCAGCCCTTGCATCGTCGACGTCTTCCGGACTTACCAGCACACGCACTTCACGGCCTGCCTGGATGGCATAACACCGCTCCACGCCTTCGAATCCGCGGGCCACATCCTCAAGGGCCTGAAGCCTCTGGATGTAGTTCTCCACGGTATCGTGCCTTGCGCCTGGCCTGGCCGCGCTAACGGCATCTGCCGCGGCCACAACAAACGACTCAATGGTCGTCATCTCGCGATCGTGGTGCTCACGGATCGCTGTTACGACTCTTGCAGGCATGTTGTATTTGGACACGATGTCAGCGCCAATCTCAGCGTGCGGGCCCTCGACTTCGTGAGTTAGCGCCTTTCCTATGTCGTGCAGGAAGCCGGCAGTGCGGCAGTGGTGAGGGTTGGCGCCGATCTGCGCGCCAATCATTCCAGCCACGATGCCAACCTCAACAGAGTGCATCAGCACGTTTTCGCCGTAGGAGTAGCGATACTTAAGCCGTCCCATGAGCTTGACTATCTCAGGGTGCAGGCCTTTGACGTTGGCATCAAACAGAGCCTGTTGTCCGGCATTGCGCACAGTCTCGTCGACCTCACGCTGAGCCTTGTCAACGGCCTCTTCAATGCGCGCCGGATGAATACGCCCATCCTGTACGAGACGCTCAAGAGCTACGCGAGCAACCTCGCGCCGAATAGGATCGAAACAGGAGAGCGTGACCGCCTCAGGAACGTCATCGACGATCAGGTCGACACCTGTGGCAGCCTCGATGGCTCTTATGTTCCGACCCTCGCGGCCGATCAGCCGCCCCTTCATGTCGTCACTTGGCAGTTGAACACTGCTCACAGTGACTTCGGAGACTACCTCTGAGGCCA
>JANQIZ010000275.1 GCA_028281895.1 Dehalococcoidia bacterium | reverse complement strand
GGTGCGCTTTCCATCAGCGTTCAGGCGATGCTTCACAACCGTCTGGCCGTGCGCCTGCACCGATGTTGCATGCCCTACAAGTCGCATCAGGTTCTCGTACCAGATGCCCATCGTCATCACGTTGTTGCCGGACAGATCGCGGTCGTGGCGCCAGTGAACTGAGGAACTGGTGTCTGGCCAGTTCATCTCGTTGAACACTCGAGCGCTCACGTGCAGAACATCGCCCAGGAATCCATCTGTGATCAGATCGATCAGATGAGCTTCGGCATGCATCATGTGAGGAGGCGGAACGATCTGGGTTACGAGATCCGGATTGGCGTTCGAAGCATCGAGCATCTCGTGTGCCTCGTTCGAGTCCATCGCCATGCGCGCCTCGCACAGCACATGCTTGCCAGCCTCCAGCGCGGCCAGTGTCAAAGTGCGGTGCATGTAAGGCCATGTGCCGATGCAGATAGCATCTATCTCGTCATCGTCGATCAGCTCAACCCAGTCTTCGTAAGCCTTCGGGATCTCGTACTCGTCGCAAACCCGCTGGCTTGACGCAAGCGAGCGATTCGCTACGCCGGAGAGCTCAACTCCGGGCTGGGCGCGGAGCCCCGGAATGTGCCGCAGAGCAGTGTTGGCGCCTGCGCCAATGAAGCCAACTCTTATCGTGTCCTCGGCCATTTAGATTCTCCTGTGCTCATGTGCGGCTGCGAGTGGCAGCACAGTATCGGATGATCCCTGAATGTCGTTCGACGAAAGATTATCCGACACCGACGCGCATTGCATTGATCGGTACATGCTGCCGCGACTACTCCAGTCATGGCACACTTGTGCCGCCGCGTGGTCTTGTCACGATCCACAGGAAGAAGCAAAGGAACGATCCAATTGGCAATCGTCGCCGACGATGTTCAGCAGACAGGCGAAGGGGTTCAGATCCGCTGGTCGGATGGCAAGTCATGCCTGTATCCGTATCGATACTTGCGACTCCAGTGCGCCTGCGCCCAGTGCATCGAAGAGATGACCGGACGCAAACTGCTAAACGTTGCGTCTGTCCCTGATGACATCATCGTTGTCGATTTCATCACGGTCGGGAGATACGCGCTCCAGTTCCTGTGGTCGGACGGTCACGAGACCGGTATCTATCCCTACACGATGCTGCTTAATCTTGCCGACAAGGACGCTGCCGTCACCTGCTTGTAGAGTCCGATCTGCGATGAAGCCTTGAACGAGGAGCCGATATGACCGATTCAGCAGATGGCCCAAAAATCACGCTATTCCTCGACAACTTCGAGGAGGCCACGATGCGCCGCATCCGGCAGCTTGGTGTCACCTATGTCTGCACGGCAGATGGCGATCTGCCGTGGACCGAGGAGCGGCTCAAAGCCAAGATGGACGCGCTGGCCACCCATGATCTCGTCCTGTTCAACTCGATGTTCTCGGGCTTTGACAATGCCATATACAACCGTCCGGGTCGTGATGAAGACATAGAGAACGTGATCAAGTCCATCAGAGTCGCAGGGAAACTCGGCCTGCCCGTCATGGAATACAACTTCTATGCCCACCGGATCATCGAGGGCTACTACGAAGCTCCCGGCCGCGGCGGCTCCGGCTACACAGCTTTCGACTACGAGCGTGTGAAAGATCTCCCTCCGCTGCCAGAAGAGGGCGCCCACACCATGGACGAGATGTGGGAGAACGTCACCTACTTCCTCAAGGCGGTTGTCCCTGCGGCCGAAGAGGCGAATGTTCGACTGGCGCTTCACCCTAACGATCCTCCGGCTCCGATCAGCAGAGGCTCTGAGCAGATCATGGGCAGTATCGATGGATGGAAGAAGCTGGTCGATATCGTGCCGAGCCCGCACAGTGGAATCACGTTCGACTGCGGTGTGACGCGTGAGCTTGGAGGCGATCCTGTCGAGGTATGCCGATACTTCGGTGAGCGTGACCAGATCAACCACATGCACTACCGCAATGTGATCACCGAGGTCCCTGGACAGAAGTACACCGAGGTGTACCTGGATGAGGGCGAGGTGGACATGTTCGCTGTCATGAAGGAACTGGTGCGGCAGAAGTACCCAAGGCTGATCTACCCGGAACACCCGCCACTGATTGATGCCGATCGCGAGCATCCATTCGATGGCATTTCTTCGACTCGATACTCCGGTTTTGCTTACACAACCGGCTATGCCAGGGCCATGCTCCAGGCTGCGCAAAGATCCCAGTAGGCTCTACCGCTGTGACACTTCCGCCTGTGTGACCGGCACTTCGTATTAACCTCGCCGCTGGTTAAAAGCGAGGTTCAGCAGTGACATCTGGCGCTCCGACGACCATCTACTCAACCGGGCCGATAGGTCCAGCGATACGCGACTTTCCGCAGGAGGAAAGGCCGCGTGAGCGACTTCGTTTGCGTGGCGCTGGAAACCTGTCGACGGCTGAACTGATGGCGATCTTGCTTCGAACAGGACTCGAGGGTGAGAACGTCGTGGCCATGGCAACACGACTGCTCTCTGCGGTCGATGGCCTGCAGGGGCTTTCGCGATCCGACTATGACGAGCTATGTGCGCTCAAGGGAATCTCAGATGCCAAGGCGTGCCAGCTGCTGGCCGGGATCGAGCTGGGCCGCAGAGTTGCTGCGCTTGAGCCGAGTGACGCTCCGAGGATCGGCACTCCTGCCGATGTCGCCGCTCTGTACATGCCCGAGATGTCGGCGCTGGACCGAGAGCACATGCGAGTCGTGCTGTTGAACACGAAGAACCAGGTCCAGGGCGCGGAGGAGCTTTACGTTGGCAGTGTGAATGCCGCTCTCGTGCGTCCTGCAGAGGTGTTCAGCGCAGCGGTGCGCAGGAATCTGCCCGCAGTGATGATCGTCCACAATCATCCGTCAGGCGACCCGACTCCGAGCCCTGAGGACGTTCGGCTTACCGGCCAGCTTGTCGAAGCTGGCCGCTTGCTGGATGTAGACGTTATTGACCACATCGTCATCGGCCAGGGCAGGTATGTCAGTATGCGCGAGAAGAAGCTGGGCTTCTGAGCCGGGTTGGCCTTGTCCAGTTTCTACCTGACGAGCCACGTGAACCTCTTGGCAGGTTCCGTCACCCGCACGTGATTCTGACTTTGGGACGTGTCTGTTCGCCGATTGGCATATGCTAGTGTGCGGCCACTGAGTCCACTTCGGCGCGTCGATGCGACACGCGGCGTCAAACTGGACTGGTCATCGAGTTCGATCACCAGACTTCTTGAACCTGCATGAACGGCGTAATCGACTTCAACGCAGACATCGGCGAGTCCTTCGCTGGCTACCAGCTAGGAATGGACTCTGAGATCGTCCGGTATATCACCTCTGCCAACATCGCCACAGGCTTTCATGCAGGTGATCCTGACTGGATGGCGCGCACCGTGGCTCTGGCCGAGGAGCAGGGAGTCGGCATTGGGGCTCATCCTGCGTATCCAGACCTCTCGGGCTTTGGCAGGAGAGATATGGCTCTGTCGCCTGATGAGGTGAATAACTCGGTTAAGTACCAGGTTGGCGCACTAACCGCGTTCACATCCGATCACCGCCTTCAACATGTGAAGCCCCATGGTGCTCTGTACAACCGCGCTGCGAGAGACGAATCGATAGCGCGCGCCATCGTGTCTGCTGTGAAGTTCGTTGATCCGGACCTGGTTCATGTAGTGCTGGCAGGCTCGGTCTGGGAGCGCATAGCGCGAGAGGAAGGCGTTCGCGTCGCCCGGGAGTGCTATGCAGATCGCGCCGTGACACCTGAAGGAACGCTTGTGCCGAGATCTCAGCCCGGCGCGGTAGTCCACGACGAAGCGGAAGTGATCGAGCGGTCTCGCAAGCTGGCGACAGAAGGCCGGGTTGTGGCTGTAGATGGAACGGAGATCGAGTTCGCAGCCGATTCAATCTGTCTGCATGGCGATACCGCAGGCGCCGTTGAGCTTGCCAGAGCTGTTCGATCCGAGCTAGACGATGCTGGAGTCGAGATCCGGCGAATGTCTGAGATTGTGTGACGCCGATGGGTGACACAGGCGAATCGCAGATAAAGTCAGGCCAGGGTTACCCGGTCTTGAAGCCGGTCGGCGACTCTGCGATCTGCATCGAATTCGGCGATGAGATCAACGACCGGGTCAACGACCTTGTCTACTCAGCCGCAGATGCCCTGAATGCCAGGTCTCCATCGTGGCTGCGCGAGCTCGTGCCAACATACCGCTCACTGCTTGTCCACTACGACGCTCTTGCCGCCGACTATGATGAGGTGCGCAGCGATCTACTTGGTCTTGCAGCCTCGGACAGCGCCGCTGAGACTTCCAGTTCTGGCGGCGCGAGGCAGGTATTTGAACTGCCCACGGTCTATGGAGGCGAGTTCGGGCCAGATCTTGATGCGGTTGCCAGCCATGCTGGACTCGATTCCGAGGACGTGGTGCGCATTCACTCCAGCATCGCCTACCGCGTCTACATGATCGGATTCGCACCCGGATTTCCGTACCTAGGTGGCATGGATCAGTCGATAGCGACACCGCGGCTTGCGACGCCGCGCACGCGCGTTCCTGCCGGTTCTGTCGGGATCGCTGAATCGCAAACAGGCGTCTATCCGGCGGCATCGCCCGGTGGCTGGCAATTGATCGGCCAGACGCCGGTGCAACTGTTTGATGCGCAGGCGCAGCCACCCTCGGTTCTGCAGCCGGGCCACTTCGTTAAGTTCGTGCCTGTAGATGAATCCGAGTTTCAGCGCATCCAGGCTGAGGTTGCAAACGGCCAGTACCGGGTCGCCCACTCGGAGTTTGCGTCTTGACCGGCACAGTCACAGTTCGCAATCCGGGGGTGCTGTCTCTAGTTCAGGACACCGGCAGGTTTGGATACCAGAGGTTTGGAGTCTCGGTCAGCGGAGCGATGGACCAGGAAGCGCTGATGATCGGGAACATGCTCGTGGGCGATGAGCATTCCGCTGCTGGCATCGAGATCACACTTGGTGGAGCGGAGTTCGAGGTCAGCACCGAAACTCTGGTTGCGATAACCGGCGCTGACCTGAGCGCGACGCTCGATGGGACGCCGTTGCCGGTATATGAATCATTCATCGCCCCGGCTGGGTCAGTGATCAGATTCAGCGGTCCGGGATCGGGAATTCGCGCCTATCTGTTAGTGAGGGGCGGTTTCGACACTCCTCCCGCTCTGAACTCCCGGGCGACTCACATCGCTTCCGGGCTTGGTGGGCTCACGGGCAAGCCGCTTCAACCGGGCGACGAGTTGCCGATCGGGCTAGCCAACGAGATGAGCACGATCGGATCCAAAATTCCGTCCAGTATTCGCCGCCACTATTCTCCGGAAGTGGCGATCAGAGTCGTTCCTGGACCACAGGAATCGAGCTTCAGCGCCGCCGGAGTAGAGACGTTCTACAGCTCCGAGTATTCCGTAACCGATACATCCGACCGCCAGGGCCTTCGTCTTGAAGGGCCAGAGATCGAATCGTCCGGCGATGGGTACGACATCATTTCAGATGGCGTGACCGCTGGCGCTATCCAGGTTCCTGCCGATGGCCGGCCAATCATCCTGATGGCAGATCGTCAGACCATAGGCGGCTACGCGAAGATCGGGGTTGTGGCCACCGTGGACCTACCTCTGCTGGCACAGGCTGGGCCGGGATCGACTGTCAGGTTCGAGCGCTGCACGGTTGCCGATACGCAGGCACTGCTCAGGGATTGGCAGAGGGAAATATCCGATGCACCGCTTATGCCGGAAGAGCGCGTAACGAGCGGCGCGAGATTAGAGATAGGCGAGTTGCCAATCGATGTCGACCTGGAGTTTGATCAGAGCGCGTTGACTGAAGAAGGCGGTGCGTTGCTCTTAGCGCGAATCAACGGGATATTCGAGACTGTTCGCGCCCGCAGGGTGAACTGACGCCCACTGCTATAATCTCGCACTGATTCGATCGACCTTGCGGCCACGGGATATCGGTACCGTGGCCGTTCTTTTCACAGGGGATACAGCAACGTCTAACGCAGAGCTGCTCGAGAACGGTCTGTGGCTCAGCCTGATTGGCATGGGAGCTGTGTTTGCTGTGCTCTCGATCCTCGCTATTTCGGTTAAGACCATCGAGCGAGTCGAAGGGTTGCTGACCCAGTCGCCAGCAGAGGATTCAGCTCCTTCTCGACCTGCGCCTCGCCCGGCAGCAACCCCCGCTCGTCCAGCAGAGTTGGCGCCTGAGCCGACGCCAGCCCAGGCCGTGGATCAAGGAGATGACGCACTCACTGCCGCGGCGATTGGGGTTGCGCTGGCTCTCTCCGAAGTCGAAAGATCTTCTACTGGCACAGGCTCTGCCGCGGCTCACGCCGCGAGCTCGAACGCCTGGGTCACAGCCGGCAGATCACGCGAGCTGTCCCGGCGCACACCACCTCAACCGCTTGGAGCACGCATCAGGCGATGAAGACCTACGTCATCACTATCAGAGGGACCGAGTACGAGGTTGTCGTTGGCGACACATCTTCGAGTCCGGTTTCGGTCACCGTAAACGGAGAGGTGTACGAGGTCGATCTTCCGGATACCTCGCAACCCACTCGCTCGGATCGTTCTGCCACTCCAACTCCGCGTCCCGCAAGCAGTCCGACCAGCGCCAGTCCTCCACGACCAGCCGCTCCTGCCACGCCTGACGATGGAGCCATACGTGCTCTCATGCCAGGACGAATCATTAGCGTCAACGTGAATGTTGGCGATCACGTCTCTGCAGAGCAGCCGGTGCTTGTGATGGAATCTATGAAGATGGAGAACACAATCACCGCTCCATCGGATGGCACTGTGACCGCTGTTCATGTTGGTGAGGGAGACTCAGTTCAGCACGGGCAGACGATGATCGAGATCGAGGCTGATTCATGAGTACTCCACTCGTGAAGTCTGAAGCTATGTGCCCACGGGGATCCATCGATGGATAGCGCGAGCTGGGATGCCGTTTGGAGCGGTTTCAACGCTATTGGCGATGAGCCCCGGATCATCGCGATGTGGGCCATTGCCGCACTGCTTCTGTACATAGGAATCGCGCGCCAGAAAGAGCCCCTGCTCCTTATCCCAATCGCCATGGGAATCCTGCTGGCGAACGCGCCTGTTGGCGTCCTTGTCAACGGTGGAGGAGGCAGTGAGCCGGTCGCTCTTCTGACGCTGCTCCAGGACGCGGGGCTGCGCACCGATCTGCTGCCCTTGCTCGTCTTCCTGGGTCTTGGCGCTGCTGTCGATTTCGAGCCAATGCTTTCGAACCCCAAGACCTTGCTGCTCGGCGCAGGTGCTCAAGCAGGCGTCTTTGTCGCGCTGATAGGCGCTGTGTTGCTGGGGATGCTCGATTTCCTGGATTTCGGGCTGACCGAGGCCGCAGCGATCGGAATCATTGGCGGAGCCGATGGCCCGACGACCATATTCCTTGGAACACGAATGCACGAGATCGCTAAGGACATGGTCAGCCCGCAGGCCATCAGTATCGTCGGGGCTACCGCTGTCGCAGCATACTCGTACATGGCCCTGATCCCGATTGTTCAGCCGCCGATCATCAGGCTGTTGACGACACGGGATGAGCGTCGGATTCGCATGGAGTACACGGGATCATCAGTTCCCAAGCGCACGAAGATCATGTTCCCGATCGTCGTGACGATAGTCGTCGGCATCCTTGCTCCATACGCGATCGGACTCGTGGGCATGATGATGCTCGGCAATGTCGTTAAGGAATCCGGTGTCGTTCCAAGGCTCACCGATGGTGTCGACAACCTGTTGAACATCTCCATCGTTCTGCTGGGCCTTGCGGTTGGCGCGACTATGCCCGGCAGCGTGTTCCTGCAGCCTGAGACGTTGGCGATATTCGCCCTTGGACTGGTTGGATTCGTGACAGCCACCGCCGCCGGGATTCTCCTGGCGAAGCTCCTGAACCTTGTGAGCAGGACACCGGTCAACCCGATGATTGGCGCTGCTGGTGTTTCGGCTGTTCCAATGGCCGCACGTGTCGTACAGGATCTCGGCAGGGAGGAAGACCCCAACAACTTTCTCTTGATGCATGCCATGGGCCCGAACGTGGCCGGCGTGATCGGCA
>JANQIZ010000310.1 GCA_028281895.1 Dehalococcoidia bacterium | reverse complement strand
CTTGCCGTTGGTGTGCGCCGCCGGCTTCACCGACGCCCCCGCGTGCCGGTCGATCTTCTTGTTCGCCTCTTCCTTCTTTTTCTTCCACTTCTTCCGCATTCCCGGCTTGCCGCGGCCCCTGCCTGACAGTGGAAAAACGACAAGCCACAGGCCAATCGTCACAAGCATCGCCGTGGGGTAGCCAATCGTCTTCACTTCGATGCCGGGAGACACCATCCCCCAGAAGATCATCAGCAGCCACGACGAAAAGAAGAACGCAGGCACCAGCATTGGAAAAGGCATCTCAACCCCCTCAGTCGATCTGCCGACCGTCACATTGGCCGGATCCTCGCCTATCTGGTCGCAGATTTTAGCCCTATCTGTGCTCCCGGCAATCGGAGTCGCTGTAACTGGACATGCAAGGCGTCTGAAATAGAAACGGCCCGGAGCATATCGCCACCGGGCCGTTCACCTGATCTATCTCGACGCCTGTCAGGCGCTCCACTCCGGATCTCTTCCGGAGTATCCGAGCATCTGTTCCTGGATAGACGCTCCGGGGCCAATTTTGACCTCGGCTCCAAAGCTCCCTCTCTCACGAGATTCCGGTGTGGCCGTCTGCTTCACCGCCTCAAATACGGCAGAGGCCAGGGCATCGCTCATCTGGTAATCCTGTCCCGTGGCCCTGGCAAGGTCCCAGCCGTGAACCGTCAACTCCATCAGCGTGATTGCGGCTGCGAACTGCGCCGGCATCTCTCCCGGGCCAAACTGGACATTGCCATCGAGTGACGCACCGCCCCATGCGGCTGCCGCGCCATCGGCAAGCGGAGCATATGCTGCGCCCGGATTCTCACCGATCAGGTCGGGCGCCTCACCTGACTGCTACGGCATCTTCTCCCCGTTCGCGGCCACCGTCGTCATCACAGCAAACCCTGCCATGTGATTGGCAAGGGCTTTCACATCAAACTCGCTGCAAGGTGTCGAATCGCTGTATTGCGACACAGACACATTGGCCAGCACTTGCTTCGCGTTTTCGGCAGCCTCTGCGATTAGATCTTTCATCTCAAACTCCTTCCCGTCCCTCGCTGTTCTTCGACCTTCGCTCAACCCACCATCTGTTCAATCAGCCGAGGCCAGCAACTCGACCATCCGCTCCAGTGAGCCTGCCCAGCCCTTCTCGTGCTCGTCGCAGAACTCCTGATCGGTGAACCCCTCATGCGTCACAATCAGCTCGGTGCCGTCAGCATGTGGCTCCAACTCCACCGTGACCAGAGTTTCCAGTTCATCTCCTTCCCACTGGAACGAATAGGCCAGCACGCGTGGCGGCTCGATCTCTCGATACGTTCCACGCAGTCCGATCTGAGACCCATCAGGCAAAGTCATCACAATCGCATAGGCGCCGCCAACCTCAAGGTCGAGCTGCCTCACCTGCGAGCTGCATCCCGGTGGTCCCCACCACTGCGAATACCAGTCGGGATCGGTAAATGCCCTGAAAACCCGCTCAGGGGTCGCCGCCAGCACTCTGCGCAGAGTGAAGCCAAGCGACGGTTGAGAGTCCTGCGTTGTCATGATCCAGATTCCTCACCTGTGTCGTCTTGCGAATCGATCGCACTATCCAGGAACGCCTCCAGCCTGTCCAGCTGACCTTCCCAGAACTCGCGGTAACGCTCCATCCACTCAGCAGCAGATCGCATTCCTGTCGGGCGAATCCGAATCCTGTGTGTTCTGCCCTCGATCTGCCGCTCGATCAGCCCGGCCCGCTCAAGCACCTTCAGATGCTTGGAGACCGCTGGCAGTGACATGGGATACGGCTCTGCGATCTCCTTCACCGTGGCCTCGCCCCGGGACAGCGCGGAGATGATGCTTCGCCTCGTTGGATCGGCCAGCGCATAGAAGACGCTGTCGAGATCTTCAACTGATTGGTCAACCATGCGGTTAAATATCCCAGATGCTTGTTACCGGCGTCAAGGCTAGATGAGCCATTTAGCACACGGATCGCACACCGGCCGCACACAGATGAGCCCCGCTTGAGCCACTGCTGAACTTACACGGTTGAACACCTGGCCCACACCTGAGCCATGCGGCTCATCGATTGTGAGCCTCTACCGAACCGCCAGTGATGGAAAGCATGGGATTGTCAAGGTAACAGGCCAAGTCTGGATGGCCCTGAGACAAATGCCATATCGAAACTCCGGAAAGCCCGGAAAACCCTGAGCAATCGCTTGAGCAAAACCTCTCCAAAACCTGCAGCCGAAACGACAGCCGTGAACGGCTTCCGTTCGACGCTTGTTTCCGTCGCCAGGCGCCTGGCAAACGGAACAACAGGCGCCTCGGCCCGCATTCGCACCGACAACCACTCTGTGCGGAATATCGCCGGTTACCGTTTTGTCTCCGCAAGAGCCAGAGTTGCCGCAGCGACACTCGGCGCAGGCGTGCTCGTCGTGTCCCTCGTCGTCTATCAGGTCGCCAGTGGCCACACCA
>JANQIZ010000280.1 GCA_028281895.1 Dehalococcoidia bacterium | reverse complement strand
GATCGCGGTTGGTCGCGGCGACGAGACGCACGTCGAGATCTATCGACTTGGTGCTGCCGACACGCTCGATCGACTTGGACTCCAGAAACCGAAGGAGCTCGACATGCCCGGAGCAGGCGTGAATACGACGGCGTAGTCTTCAGGCTAGCCGCCCGCAGCGGCCGTGCCCTGCAGCGAATCTTCACGCTCATCGAGCGGGTCTGCCTGCACCCATGGAAGAAATGGCCGCCACTCGTCCAGAACTCGGCCTGAGTGGAACATGGCGTAAGGGTTGGGCCGCGGTTCTTTCGGCGCCGTGAACAGCGCCATTCCCGCCTCTCTGGGGGTGCGTCCTGCCTTGCCATGGTTGCACGGCTTGCAGGCAGAGACGATGTTGTCCCAGGTGTGCTGGCCTCCCCGCGACCTCGGAACTACATGATCGATCGTTAGATCGCGAGCACGAGATCCGCAGTACTGGCATCGGAACCCGTCCCGAACGAAAACCTCGCGCCGCGAAAGCTTTCGGCGATGAAGCGGTCGTTTGACCATGTAGTAGAGCCGGATGATCACCGGCTTCTCGATCAGATCGGTGGCGCTGTGCAGGAACTCGCCCGTCTCGCCGATCGGCTCAGCTTTGCCCTTGCCGAGAAGCGCGACCGCTCGCCTGACATTGCAGATGTTCAGCGGCTGGTAGTTCTGGTTGAGAACCAGAACTGGTGCACGAGTGATCAACACGTTTCTTCGCACCGGAGTAGAACTGTTCGCGCCGTTTGACCCTGATTCATCTCCGTTATACCACGTGAGATGCAGAAGAGGATTGCTATCTCTCGCTACTCATCAGTCGGCAGTCACCACCTCAGGACTCGTTCCTGCGATCCTCGAGAATGTCGAGTGCCGTGTTGAAGTCCTCGGGCGCGGTGCCCAGTGTGCCGCCCGGCAAAACCTCTCGAATATCGAGTAGTGCGCCAACCACTTCGGACTCGACCAGCCATTTGTCGGTGTTCTCACGGCCCGAGTCCATCAGGTAAGACTCCGCCGTCTCTCGAAGCTGATCTATCAGCACTTCAGGACTGAATCCGCCCTCTGAGCTATTGCCAGAGCCCGTGCCACTGTCATCGATGACGTATGTGAACCGGGCTGTGACCGCCATCAGGCCTCCTGAGAGCAACACACCGGCGAGGATGCCAATTACCACACCGCCGACCTTGTCCACCCACGCGGCTTTAACGCTCTCCAGGCTGGATTTGATGATGCGAGACACCATTCGACCCGCGATGAACACTGCGATGAAGATGATCACGTATCCGGCCGCCGTAGCCAGTGCCTGCTGGTCCGCAGCGTCCCAGAACGTGTTCAGCAGCCGTGATGCGAACTGGCCACTTAGCAGCAGCGCTATGTAGATAGACGCGACCAGCAGCACAGCGTCGATGAGGCCCTTTCTAAAGCCCCAGAATGCGCCAACTGCGAATAGAGCGATCAACACCCAGTCGAAGAAGTTCAATGCGCGGTCCAGTCCCTTCGCTCTGCCAGGGATCTGTAGATCGGCCCTGGCTGGCCAGCGATCCTTCGATTACCAAGGTACGCCAGCCTGAATTACCGCTGTGTTCCGTCCGCCAGGAAGTGCCCGGCCTGTCCATCGTGGAGCAATTGCGGAATCGGTCGGATAAACTCACTGTGCAACACGCTGGCGCGGAATTTCCAGCGGAAAGAGATATCTCGGAGCACGAATTGCAGAGAAACGGAGCAGGCGCGATTGCCATCGACGGCCCTGCAGCGGCCGGAAAGACGGTAGTAGGAACCAGACTCGCCAGGAAGATGGGCTACAGGTTCCTCGACACAGGGATGATGTACCGAGCCGCGACCGTCGCAGCGCTCGACGCTGGAGCCGATTTCGACAGCACTGATGAACTGACCCGCGTCGCTGAGGCGATGGACATCGAAGCCAGGGCAGCTGCGGACGGCACTACTCAGATAGTTGTCGATGGAATAGACATCACTTCTCGCTTGAGGAGCCACGAGGTCGACAGTCGTGTCTCGATCGTGTCTGCGATCCCCAGGGTTCGGGAGATCATGGTCGCAGCTCAACGCAAGCTGGCCAGCCACGGCGAAATCGTCATGGTCGGCCGCGATATCGGAACCGTCGTCCTCACCGACGCAGATCCCAAGATATTCCTGACAGCGACGATCGAGACGCGTGCGAAACGTCGCTACGAGGAGATGAAAGACCGGCCCGGGCAGCCTCCGCTGGAAGAGGTGCTCGCCACTATGAGGCGCAGGGACGAGATCGATTCATCACGAGAGGCCTCTCCCCTCAGACCGGCCAGCGATGCTGTGATCGTTGAGACGGATGAGATGACTGTGGAAGAGGTGGTTTGCAAGTTGCATGACATCGCGAGAGGCAATGCTAGTTGAGCATTCTCTTTCACCTCTGCAATGCCGGATTCAAGACCACCGCTCGAATCTGCGCTGACCAGCAGGGCGAGGGACAGGAAAACGTCCCGCCTCACGGATCTGTAATCTTCGTCGCTAACCACCTCTCGAATCTCGATCCAGCGATAGTCGCCTCCATCACACGGCGCAGCCCCAACTTCCTCGCCAAGAAGGAGCTCTTCAAGTTCCCACTCTTCGCGTGGCTGCTAAATCATTACGGTGCGCACCCGCTGAACAGGGGCACAGGTGACCTGATAGCACTCCGATGGGCCATGAAGCGTCTTCAAAACAAAGATGCAGGCTTGCTCCTGTTCCCTGAAGGCACGCGCAATCGCGATGGAAGCGGGATGAGGAAAGCGCTACCCGGAGCGACCCACATCGCCACTCAATCCGGAGTGCCGATTATTCCGGTCGCTATCACCGGCACCGAGCCTCTTCAAAACGTTCTAAAAGTCCTGGCCCCAAGAGCGAAGATCCGAATCAAGATCGGCAAGCCGTTCAGCCTGTTGAATCCTGCGTCCGGCCAGTCAGGACGCCAGGACCTGGAGTCTATTACTAACGAAGTCATGGTTCGTGTAGCCCGGCTGTTGCCTGATGAGTATCGAGGCTACTATCGTGATCTGGTTGACATGCAGGACAAATACACCGAAGAGCTTGCGTGAGTTGACCGATGGGTTCTTTGCACAACTCCAATTCCTATCTACCGTTGGAGTGGCAAGTTGGATTAACGCCCATATGTGCTTTAGCCTGACGACGGATATTAGCTTCAAGTCAGCAAGTTCGTCGCAACACGGCATGAGCGACCGGGCATAACCCAGGGGACTAACGATTTGTGTGGAATTTTCGGATACGCCGGGAATGCTGATGCCGCCCGAGTGCTTGTTCACGGGCTTGAGCTACTGGAATATCGCGGTTACGACTCAGCAGGAATCGCGGTTGTCTGCCCTGAAAATGGGAATGGCCACGCAGCAGGCAGCGCCGGAATCTCGACTGCGATAGCCGCACCCGCCACCACAGGCACCATCAGCATCACCAGGAAGGCTGGTGGAACCGATAGCGTCGCCCGTCTCTCCGCTGCGATCAACGAACTTGACCCCGATGGAACCGTCGGCATCGCCCACACGCGCTGGGCAACCCACGGCAAGGTGGTCGAGCGGAACGCTCACCCCCACACAGGCACCTCAGGTAACGTGGCGATCGTCCACAACGGCATCGTTGAAAACTATCTCGATCTGAAGGCCGAACTCGTCGCCGATGGCGTTGATTTCATCTCTGAGACTGACTCGGAGGTCATTGCGCATCTCGTATCCCGCGAAGTGGACCGTGGCGCTTCACTTGCCGATGCTGTCCGAAACTCAATGAGAAGAGTTGAGGGAGCAGCGGCAATCGTTGCAACCTCCGCCCTGGAGCCAGACAGGCTCGTAGCCGCACGTCTCGGCAATGCAGGCGGGATCGTGATCGGGCGTTCCGAAGAGGCTCATATGCTCGCATCGGACATCATCGCCCTTCTGCCACACACCAACACAGTTGCCTATCTCGAAAGCGGACAGGTAGTGACAATCACGTCTGGAGACTGCGAGATCACCGATCTTTCAGGCACTCCAGGCGCGGCGCGCTTCACCACGTCGAATCGCTCTGCAGACCAGGCCGCAAAAGGCCAGTTCCTGCACTTCATGGCGAAGGAGATTGCGGAACAGGCAGAGTCGGTGACCGCTGCCATGCGAGGCCGAGTCGACCTTGCCACAGGAAGCATCGATCTTCCCGAGTTGGATCTCACAGAAGAGCAGGCCAGGGCGATAGACCGGGCCGTTTTCATCGGCATGGGCACATCGCTGCATGCCGGAATGCATGGTTCCTCATCGCTGGAAGCGCTGGCGCGAATCCCCTCCTATGCTGAGAACGCGTCAGAGTTCAGGTACAGGCAGCCTGTACTGGACGAGAACACTCTCGTCGTATCAGTCACGCAATCAGGCGAAACTGCAGACACACTTGCCGCCATGGAGCTCGCACGGGACTCCGGCTCGCTACTGGCCACCGCTGTTGAAGCAGAAGGCACACAGGCGACTCGACTCGCCCACACGACTCTTCCTGTCCGCTGTGGCCAGGAGATCGGAGTGGCGGCGACGAAGACAATGGTCGCAACGATGGTCACGCTGAGCCTCCTGGCAGCGCGCATGGCTTCGCTTCGAGGGAATCTGTCACCTGAACAGGAATCGGAGATCGCACATGCTCTCGGATCACTGCCGTCTCTGGTTGGCGATGCGCTCTCCAGGGATGAGCCGATCCGCAAGATCGCTCAGGAACTGACGCAGTACCAGGACCTGCTTTACCTTGGTCGAGGAGCGCAGTTCCCGGTTGCGATGGAAGGCGCTCTGAAGATGAAAGAGATCGCCTACATCCATGCAGAAGGCTACGCCGCCGGCGAGATGAAGCACGGTGTGAACGCTCTCATTAGCGATCTGATGCCAACCATCGCCTTTGCGCCTCGCGACACGATGTTCGACAAGATGGTTTCGAACGTGAATGAGGTCAAGAGCCGCGGCGGCCGAGTCATTGCGGTAACGACGGACGATGACGATGTGATGAAATCCATCGCCGATGACGTCCTGTACGTGCCTCGCACTCACGATCTCCTGCAGCCAATCCTCAACATCATTCCCATGCAACTCCTGGCGTACCACACCTCGGTCGCACTCGGCATGGACCCGGACAAGCC
Source organism: Dehalococcoidia bacterium (assembly GCA_028281895.1). Classification (GTDB taxonomy): domain Bacteria; phylum Chloroflexota; class Dehalococcoidia; order Lucifugimonadales; family Lucifugimonadaceae; genus JAJCYX01. The sequence continues at coordinate 19,962 of JANQIZ010000280.1, read as the reverse complement.
CCGGAACCTGGCCAAGACCGTTACCGTCGAGTAATCGCTATCTGCACTTGAAACCGCCGCAGCGCAAGCGCAAGCTAGCGCCACGATGGCGAGTTCAACCACGACAACTGATACTGCGAGTACGCCTGCCAGCCTCGCCGAGCGTCTTCGACATTCCGCAGGCGCCTTTAGCGAGCCTCGCTACCGGCGATACTGGTTCGGGTCGCTCGCATCCGTAGGCGCCATTCAGGTAGCGATAACTGGAACCCTGTGGCTTGTAGCAAATGACCTCGGTGAATCCCCGGCGATCGTCGGCAGCATCGGGCTGGCTATCGCGGTGCCGACCATCCTCATCAATCTCTTTGGTGGGCTGCTCGCTGACCGTATAGACCGCCGTCACATCATGATGGCGATCTCTGGCGGGACCGCATCGCTGATGACGCTGCTCGCGGTGCTTGTAGTCACCGAAACCGTCGAGGTCTGGCACGTCATCGCGATCTCAGTTGGACAGGGGCTGTTCCAGGGATTCGACGGTCCGGTCAGATCCTCGTTCTTCCCACTCCTAATCGAGCGCAAGCACATGATGAGCGCAGTGGCGCTTAACTCCGTCATGTGGCAGTTCAGCCGTATCGTGACGCCTCTGTTCGCCGGATTCGCCATCGAATACCTCGGCACATCCTCAGTCTTTTTCGCTGGAGCCGTCGGCTGGATTGCGATGCTCCTGGTGATGCTCACACTTCGGGTGCCGCACACGAGGCCCGAGATCCGGCGAAGAGTGCTGACCGAGATATCCGAGGGCGTGCGCTTCATCGCCACCAACAGGCTATTCGCAGTCATCATCCCGCTGACGTTTGCGAACATGTTCTTCGGCATGCAGTACCTGCAACTGATGCCGTTCTTCGCCTCCCGCCACGACGTTGGTGCTGATGGCATGGGAGTGATGCTCACCTTCCTGGGTATCGGAGCCATCACAGGAACTCTCATCATTGGCCGCAGACAGAAAAGTCCTCACATCGGAAAGATGATGCTTGGAGGGACATTCGCCTTCAGTGTCCTCATGCCTGCCTTCGCCTTTGCGCCGAACTACTACCTTGCCTTGGCTACCATGCTTCTCGCAGGAGTGGCCAACTCGATCTTCCTCATCAGCTCTATGACATCGCTCCAGCTACGCACTCCGGCACAACTGCGCGGGAGAGTGATGGGCATCTACACCATCACGTTCAGCCTGATTCCACTCGGAGGCTACATGGGTGGGCACGTTGCGGAGGCGACAGATGAGCGATGGGCGGTAACCATCTCGGCGTTGGCTCTGTCCGCGATCGTCGCTGGCGTATTCATCACACAGCGTGAGGTTCGCCAGTTGAGTGGAGCCGACCTCGAACGCGAGAGTCCGGATGAAAATCGAGCAACGCCCCGGGGAGCAAGGTCCTGAACCGTGCATCGCTGGAACGCGGAGACGCTTCTATCTCTCGCAGCGCTTTCAGCTACCGTGGCTACCGCGTCTACTGGATCGGATCGTACGCCGCTTTCCTGGGCCAGCGACTTAACGTCGTAGCTCTATCAATACTCGTCTTCGATCTGACCGGGTCCAGTGTGCGACTTGGCCTCGTAGCCGCGGCAAATGCCATTCCTACGATCCTGTTCAACCTTTTCGGCGGTGTGCTGGCAGACCGTATGGAAGCGCGCCTGCTGCTCCGCGTGACCGCGTTAATAACGACCGCCATGCTGGGGACGCTTGCCGTGCTGATCGCTACAAACACGGTAGAGCTGTGGCACGTCTATGTGCTCGCCGCGATCTCCGGCATAGTCATTGGCATCGACAATCCAACCAGGCAGGCTTACTTCCCGAGTCTTGTCCCGCCAAAAGCCACCAAGAGCGCAGTCAATCTGAACGGAGCGATGATGGCATCCGCGTCGGTTGTGATGCCGACGATCGGCGGCCTGCTGATCGCAGGATTCGGCACCGCGACAGGCTTTTTCGTTGCCGCGGCTGGGTACGGATTGATGACGATCTCCACATGGCTCCTGCCTGCACGACAACCGGTGATAGATGAAGCCAGGAGTGTGCTGCGCGAGTTCCGCGAAGGCGTGAGCTACATCGCGCGCACCCGAATATTCGCCGTCATCATCGGGCTCAACTTCGCCAGCATGCTCTTCGTCTTCGGCTATATACAGATTCTCCCGGCGTTTGTGAACGAGTTTGACCTTGGTGATCGCGAAGTTGGGTTTCTCTTCTCAGCAGCCGGTGTAGGCGCACTGAGTGGAATCATCGCCTCAGGCAGAATCAACCCTGGCCGACGGCTCGGATGGACGATTCTCCTGGCCGCATCGGTCTTCTCGCTGCTCATACTCATCGCATCACAGGTCACATCGTTCGCGCTGGTGCTCCCTCTCGTAGCGATCGGACACTTCGGAAACGGCATGTTCATGATCTCCTCGATGACAGCTCTCCAGCTGCGAGTTCCCGATGAGCTTCGCGGCCGAGTGATGGGGATCTATGCGATCAATCAGAGCCTGGCGATCCTCGGCGGCCTCTGGGCGGGTACGATGGGTGGCGCGCTCGGCGTCAGGTGGGGGGTCGCCTCGGGTCCGATCATCGTTCTCGGGCTTGTCGTCTTGATTGCGTTGACCCAGCGTGAAGTCACCTCTCTCAGCGACGACGTTGACGAGCGAAGAACAGGCAAGAGGTTTAGAGACCAGGCGGTCGATGTAGATGGTCAATGAAGACAACTGCTCGTGCTGCACTCCTGCCCGCCAGAGCGGAGAGCAGGCTAGCAAGCCGGTCGAGCTCGTTGCAGGAACCTCGGCGAAGAGACCTTCGAATGCGGCAGCTATCAAGGCTGAGTTGCGATCGAACCTGGTTAGCCTCAGTGGCGGAACGTTCGCCATGGGCACGAACGACACGCGCTTTCCGGCAGATGGCGAAGGCCCAATTCGAGAGGTCACCATCGATCCTTTCGAGATTTCGCCGCACATTGTGACCAACAGGCAGTTTGCCGCGTTCATTGACGACACCAACTACCAGACTGAGGCCGAGAGGTTCGGCTGGTCGTTCGTGTTCCATCACTTCGTTTCAGAGCAAACCAAACAGAGCGTCACGCAGGCTGTGCTTGAAGCCCAATGGTGGTGGCAGGTACATGGCGCAGACTGGGCTCATCCGAATGGACCCGACTCGGACTGGAGCAATGTCCCGGAAAGCCCGGCCGTGCATCTGTCATGGAACGATGCCGCCGCGTTCGCTGAGTGGGCAGATATGCGCTTGCCATCAGAGGCCGAGTGGGAGTTCGCAGCCCGCGGCGGACTTGACGGCGCGACCTTCGCCTGGGGAGAAGAGCTGACGCCCGATGGCAAGCACATGTGCAATATATGGCAGGGAGACTTTCCTTCAGAGAACACTCTTGAAGACGGCTTCCACGGCACCTCTCCCGTTGGCTCTTTTCCCGAGAACGGTTACGGCCTGTTCGATATGGCAGGCAACGTGTGGGAGTGGTGCTCAGACTGGTTCTCCGCGACATTCCACAGGAACGAGCGCAATGTCACCCGTGTGAATCCGCAAGGACCTCGCCACGGCCAGTCACGAGTGACAAAGGGCGGCTCCTACCTCTGCCACGACTCGTACTGCAATCGATACAGGGTTGGAGCACGAACATCGAACACTCCTGACTCCTCAACCGGCAACATGGGGTTCCGGCTGGCAGCCTCCGCCTAGGCATGAAAGCTTGTATGCGACCTGACTTTGGCAAGACCGCTGCGGACTATTCTCGCCATCGCCAGGGATTCCCTAATCAACTCTTCGAAATGCTCTCGGAGCTGGAAGTCATTGTGCCCGGTGCGCGAGCGGTTGACCTGGGCACCGGCACTGGCTCTCTTGCAAGGGGACTGGCACGACGTGGAGCCACAGTGACTGGCGTCGATCCCTCGACCGCTCTGACCGAGGAGGCACATCGCCTCGATCTCGAATGGGGTGTGAGCACTCAATACTTGAACTCGACCGCTGAGAAGACAGGGCTTGAGTCGGACGCGTATGACATCGTCGCGTCTGGCCAGAGCTGGTGGTGGTTCGATCGCCAGCAGGCTCTTGCAGAAGCTCGCAGGATCCTCCGGCTCGGAGGAAAGCTGGTCATCTGCTCATTCGACTGGGTGCCGATCAAGGGAAGCGCGGTCGAGATGACCGAGCAGTTGATCAAGAAACACAACCCCGACTGGAACATGGACGGCGGAACCGGAGCGCACCCGGATTTTCTGGAAGATCTGGAGGCCGGCGGATTCACCAATCTGAAATCTGGCTTCCATCACCTGGACGCTCTTTACACAAGAGATGCCTGGCGGGGACGTGTCAGGGCCAGCGCGGGCATTGGAGCATCGCTCAACGATCAGCAGATTCAGGAATTTGACCGTGAACTGGCGAATGCCCTCAATAAACTCGATTCCACAGACCCGCTTGCTCTGCCGCACGCGCTCTTCGCCGCTGTCGGGTCGGTCGCGACAGAATAGAAAAACACCAGCAGCATCGAAGCATGAAGGAAAGCTCTGGCATCGAGACTGGAACAACAAATCCCCCGCGGATCGCTCGCACGCCGTTCTACTACGGCTGGGTCATCCTCGCCGTCGCTGCCCTTGCGAACTTCACCTCCGCTCCCGGTCAGACATACACATTCTCGGTCTTCCTCGACTCCTTCATAGACGACCTGGAGATCTCTTCGACGTATGTGTCGACTCTCTATCTGTTCGGGTCTCTGACTGCGGCGGGGATGGTGATCTTCGTCGGCCGAGCGCTCGACCGGTTCGGGGCACGGGTGATGCTTGTGGTCACCGGCGCGCTGATCGGCCTCGGATCGATGTACCTGTCACGAGTGGACACAGCATGGCAGCTATACATCGCGTTCGCGATCATGCGCACTCTTGGCCAGGGAGCGCTGAGCCTCGTCCCCGCGACGATGGTGTCGGTGTGGTTCGTCAGAAAGCGGGCGATGGCGCTGGCCATCATGGCGCTTGGTGGAGCAGCAGCCTCGGGAGTTTTTCCGATCTACGGCTCCACGCTGATCGAAGGGTTCGGCTGGCGAACGGCTTGGATCGCCATCGGATTCACCGCATGGGGACTCCTCATCATCCCGGCATTTCTGTTCGCAAGGCGCAGTCCGGAGTCGATCGGGCTGCTGCCTGATGGCGATAGCCACGCCAGACCGGATGAATCCCAGTTGCGACGAAGCCCGTCAAGGCGTTCGGACCTTTCATGGACTTTCAACCAGGCGTTGCGAACCCGCGCTCTGTGGCTGCTGATCTTCGCCGGGATGGCGCAATCGTTGATCGGAACAGGAGTGATGTTCCATCAGGTAGAGATCATGACGGACAAAGGCCTGTCTCCCGCAGTCGCAGCAGGAGTATTCGGCATCGTCGCTCCGAGCCTTCTCGCAGGACAGTTCATCTCCGGATACCTCGCCAGCCGTATCGCAGAGCGGATACTCGTCGCTGTCGGACAGTTCATGATCCTCGTGACCATACTCCTGCTTCTCACGACAGGAACTGCATGGCAGGCGTACCTGTACGGCGCTGTGCTCGGCGTCAGCATGGGCTTCCTCATGAACAGCATGCAGTCGATCTGGCCCGCGTACTTCGGACGGCGTCATCTTGGGAGCATCCGCGGAGTCACAAACTTCGGAACGATGACAGCGGCGGCTCTCGGTCCGCTTCCTCTCGCTGCCGCCGTCGATCTGACCGACTCTTACACGGCAGGATTGGTGGGATTCATGGCGCTCCCTCCGCTCTGTGCCGTTGCCGCTCTGCTGGCTGGAAGGCCGCATGACCCACCTGAGCGACGTCCTGTGCCCGCCTGATGCCGGGCGGGTTTTCAGACTGCAGCGCAGGTGGCGAATGGGGTGAAAAGGCTGCCTATCGGTGGTCTGCAAAAGAGCCGGTGGAGGACATTGGTGCTATGCACGGGCCCGGCTTTGCCCGGCTCGAATCAGGCATTATCGCCGAGCAATGGCTGCGACTCACACAAGGAGTATGTATCGGCTGATTTGTACTGGGCCTGTACATACATATAGGGATACATATACCGGTCCCTAACAGTCGTCCCTGACCGGGAAGGTGCAGAATTCCCGGCGCACTGCCCTACCGCTAAACATGCACTGGCCTGGTCTCACTAAACATGCAGCAACCACACGTCTTTGCCGGCAACCAGCTCGATCGCGGAGATGTTCAGCGCCGCGACGAAGCGCAGCTGGACTCACTCTTCTCAGATCCCGCAACGCGCATACTCCCGCTCTGGCAGCTTAATGTTCTTGTTCAATCCGAATCGGACACGACCCTCGGTTGGATCAAGCACGAAGATGCCAGGAGAATGGACATCGACGTGCCTCCCGTCTTCCTGGGTTTCGCCGATGGCATCGCTCATTTCGCGCTGGACATATCTGAGGTCCATGACCCTGTTCACGAACTGAACCTGCCTGACAGCTGGCGATTCCAGGAAGCACGAGCCGCGGCAATGGAGTTGCCAGGACATGAGACAGGCATCCTGGCTCAGGCACGGGCGCAGTTGGACTGGCACGCCCGGCATGGTTTTTGCAGTGTGTGCGGACATCGAACCGAGCCGGGCCGCGGCGGCCATGTCCGAAAGTGCGGCCAGTGCAACTCCGAGCACTTCCCTCGCACAGACCCGGTGGTGATCATGGTCACCCATGATGGCGACAGGTGCGTTCTGGGCCAGAGCCGCGGCAGGCTTTCAAGATCAGGCATGTACTCGGCTCTCGCAGGATTCGTCGACCAGGGAGAGTCGATTGAGGAGGCGGTGCGCCGCGAGGTCAAAGAAGAGGCCGGGATCGAGGTTGGAGAGGTTAGTTATCACTCTTCGCAGCCGTGGCCGTTTCCATCGTCACTGATGATCGGATGCCATGCACGTGCGCTGACCACGGAGATCAACCGCGATGAGGAAGAGATGACGGACGTGCGCTGGTTCACTCGCGAGGAGGTCTTGAGCGCGTTACATGAAGAGAATCCTGATCTGAAGGTGCCCGGTCCTGTCGCTATCGCCCATCACATCATCAAGGCGTGGGCAGAAGGAGATATCGACGGTTAGCGTCGATCTGGCAGGCTCCTTTCTCTCTCACTTTTCCGGAAGCTGAGCGCCTGCTCTCATTCAAACGTGTACACAGATACCTACGCAGATACATATACATGTTGGCATCCTGTACTAAGAAGGTTTGGTGGCGTGGTCTGGCCGGTAACACGCAGATAACGAAAGCCACCACAGAATCTTGTTATCGGATCAATCAAATCCGCACAGGAGCACAAACATGAGCGTCTTGCGATCACGGCTAATCTCGCCGCTGCTCATGGCCACCCTGACGGTACTCGCTGTAGTCGCCAGCACCACCTAGCGAGCCGATACGAAGGGAAGCCATCAGCTTCAAAGGCAGCGCGTTGTGACCTGTTCACACGCGAACCGGCCGATCTGTACCCATAGATCACACTCTTGCGCCTTTTCCCGGTGCTAGCAGTGTGTGAGCCTGAGAGTATGAAGATGCTCTTCAAGCTCTATCTCCTCGGCCAATTGATCGCTCTGCCCTTCATGGTTGGCGCAATTGGGAACGCACTGGGCGGAGGATCTGATACCTCCTACGTTCCGCCCCGGACCGAGATCGCACCCGGCAACTCCATCTCTGCTGCCGACCTGTCAGTTACTCACGACCTCTGCGCTTCGCTGGAGAGCGATGCCATCAATCCGGTTCACGACGGCCTCCAACAGCTCCGCCTGGTTACGTCAGAGCTCTACGGCGAAGAGGCCCTCGACGACTGCACCGGATCACCAGCGCGCTAGCCTGCGGCATTCCGTTCGAGCCTCTAAACTCCTCACCGCATCGCTCAACCGGGAACCTGCCTGGACGTGACGACGCGGGAGGATCTTGATGCCACAGAGGCCCATTCGACTCGCTATCGCTGGCGGCCATCGCGGAGCCAGCTTTCTCAATGCCCTGGCGCTCCTTGAGGGACAGATCGAACTGGCCGCCATCTGCGATCCGTCTGAGACGGTTCGTGATCGATGGAGCCAGACCAACCCCGGCGTCAAGACATACGACACCTATGCTCGACTGCTCGACGATCCGGACATCGATTCCGTCTTCATCGCAACTCCAATGACGCTCCACGCCGAGCAGGCGATTCAGGCTCTCAAGGCTGGCAAGCATGTCCTCTCGGAAGTGATCGCAGCGGTCACTCTTGATGAGTGCTGGGAACTCGTCGAAACCGTCGAGAAGACTGGCTATACATACATGCTTGCGGAGAACTACTGCTACCGGCGAGAGACCCTGTTCGTTAAGAACATGGCTGAACTGGGCGCATTCGGGGAGATCACGTTCGCCGAGGGCGCATACATACACGACTGCCGCGACCTCAACATACATATAGATGGCACACGCAGCTGGCGCGGAAATCTACGTGCCGGAAACAGCCAGAGTTCGCGCGGGAACGGCTATCCAACCCACTCCCTTGGACCGGTCGCGCAGTGGCTCGGAATCAACCGGGACGACCGGCTTCTCCGAACCACGACGTTCGTCACACAGTCAGCGTCGCGTCACGAATGGGCGAAGGAGGTTCTGCCTGAAGGACATCCAGATCGCGAGGCTGACGCGTGGTTGAACTCTGCCGATTCAGCCTCCACGCTGATCCAGACGGAAAAGGGACGCGTCATATCGCTGAGGTTCGACAGCGCCAGTCCCCGCCCGCACAACATGGTTCACTACGGGATTCAGGGCAACCGCGGAGCATTCGTCTCCAGGCGTCACGACGACGAGGAGCCATTGGTCTGGATTGATGGCATTTCGCCAGGGGTTAGCCCGGCCAACTTCAGGCACGAAGGAATGGCGCGTCCGGTCGGCCATGAAGAGATGGGGCATCCGGAGTGGCAGCTCTTATGGGATCTCGCCGACAGATACGAGCATCCGCTGTGGAAGGAGCATGGAGCAGACGCTCTCAGCAGTGGCCACGGCGGCGGAGATTACCTGGTGCTCAAGGACTTCGTAGAGGCTGTGATGAACGGCTCAAGACCACCGATAGATGTGTACGACGCAGTGACGTGGAGCAGCATCACTCCGCTATCGGTTCAAAGCGTCCAGAACAACGGAGCACCGGTAGATATACCGCGGTTCAATCGCAATTCTTAGTTCAGATTAGCTGTTTCAGACAGTACATATGTATTGATATATGTATGTCGATATCGCGAGATTCGGCCGATCAGAGCAGCCTAGATAACGGTCACTCCGCCATCTATCACGAACTCTGCGCCTGTGGCGTATTTCGCCTCGTCTGAACAGAGAAAGGCGACCATTGGCGCAATGTCATCAGGAGTGCCGATCCGACCAAGTGGAACCATCGCATCGAGCACCTTTGCCCTGCCCTCAGGGTCTGGATGATTGTCGTGATTTGGTGTCCGCTCAAGGGCTCCCGGAAGCACCGCATTGCACCGAATCCCGTGCTTGCCATAGTGAACCGCTATGTACCTGTTGAGACCAAGCAATCCGGTCTTGCCCGTCATGTAGGAAACATTTGCCGAGCGTCCATTGATCGCGGTGATCGAAGAGATGATGACGATACTTCCGCCACCGCCCTGCCCTACCATCTGCGCCAGCGCATACTTGCAGGTGAGCATGACGCCCCGGTAGTTCACTGAGTGCGTGCGATCCCACGCATCCTCCGACATCTCATGCAGGTCGACATCTTCCCTGTGCATCTGCATGCCAGCGCTGGCGACCACCACATCAAGCCGGCCAAACTCCGCGACGGTCTGCTCTACTGCAGCCTCGACCTGTGAGGAGTCAGCGACATCGGTCGGCACAGCGATGGCGCTCCCGCCGCCGTCGTTGATTTCAGCGGCAACCGCATCAACTCCGTTCGCAGGGATTCCCGCAACTGCTACACAGCATCCACTCTCTGAAAGCAACCTGGCCGTCGCTGCGCCAATGCCGCTCCCACCGCCAGTCACCAGCGCTACCTTGCCGTCCATTGGCAGCTTCATCACACAGCTTTCCAGCAGACGGTCTGGATAACAGTCGTGAACACAACAACGGGTGGGTGCTCGTCGTCTGGGTCAGCCGGCGGCTCATCGGATATGAATCCACCGGCTGATAGCTCTGCAGTCAACTGGTCGCCGAGTCTTTGCTGTGTAGAGGAGCTCACACGCACATTGACAAGGCCGGCATCACGCAGCCACTGGATCTGGCGCAACCCGGCGTCTGGATCACCACCGCGGTCTTGCCATGCGATGTCTCGGCGCTCCATCCCGCTCTCTAGTAGCGGGTCTTCTGCCGAAAGGACTCGGCTGGAGGCGGTTGTATGACGCACTCCGAGAAGGCCTCCGGGCACAAGAACTCTCTTGACCTCTTCGAAGGCTCTCTCCGGCGATCCTTCAGTTGAAAACACACCGTCGATGAACACGGCATCGAATGAATCCGAGCCGAACGGGGTGGCGCCGATCCCGGACCGCTCGAATACCACATCGGGCCCTTCAGCTGGACCTGCCAGTTCTCTCGCCCGGCGAACACTCTCCCTGTCCGGATCGATCCCTGTGACCTGTCCCATCGAGACATGACTGGCCAGCGCATGGGAGCTTCGCCCTGACCTGGCATAGGCGTGGAGCAGTCGCATCTCCGGCTTCAGGTACCTGGTGAAGAACGCCGTCGCAGGATCTGGCCTGCCTGCTGTGCGATCAGGTTCGGGAGGAGACGGAGATGGCCCTATCTTCGTGCGCAGCCATTCGCTGGTAGTCATTGCAAGTCACCCGGGGTTCAGTTCGACGGTACGGTCGCCGATCCTGCAATCATCGGGTTCCCCAACTTCGGGGGACACCCGGCGCACTATGCCTTCGAGGTTTACTGTATTTCAGAGACCAAGCGAATACTTGGCCTTCAATCGGATGCAAACAGGGTCGATAGCCAGAGCCTACGGCGATACATGGAACTCGCATGAGCATACTGGACCTGCTTTTCTTCCTCGTCGGACTCGTCCTGCTTGTGGCCGGGGCCGAAGGGCTAGTGCGCGGCGCAACAAGGCTCGGGCGATTGGCAGGACTCTCTCCGCTCGTCATCGGCCTGACCATCGTGTCGTTCGCCACTACGGCTCCAGAAGCGAGCATCTCCATAGTGGCTGCTGCCGATGGCCGCGGCGGGCTCGCGGTCGGCAACGTGCTTGGCAGCAACATCTTCAACACACTCGTAGTCGCAGGTGCTGCAGCGGCAATCATCACAATCCCTGTCTCGAACGTCACGGTTCGCAAGGATCTGCCTGTCCTCATAGTGGCGACATCCTGTGTGTCTCTATTCGCAATCAATAAATCAATCGTCGCCTGGGAAGGCGCTCTTCTGCTCTTTGCTCTCGCCGGGTTCATCACCTTCTCGGTGGTGCAGTCGCGCAAGACAGCACGGGCAACCCGCGAATCACGCATCACCCGAACCCGGCAAGAGGCGTTGATCGAAATGGGCATTGGGCTCGCCATGTCTACTGTGGGATCAGCGCTGCTGGTGCTCGGCTCTCGGTTATTCGTTGACTCAGCCTCTGATATAGCGTCCGCGCTCGGCGTTAGCGAACTGATCATCGGACTCACCATCGTCTCGGCCAGCACCTCAGCGCCTGAGTTGATGACAGCAGTGGTGGCCGCGCTGCGTGGAGAGACAGACCTCGCTATCGGCAATGCGGTAGGCGCCAGCATCATCAATGTGCTTGGCGTGATTGGAGCTGCTGCTCTGGTATCCGGAGGCGGACTGGATGTGCCCGGCGATGCAGTACGCTTCCACTTCCCAGTCGCAATCAGTGTCGGGCTATTTGTTCTCGCAATCGCCGTGTTTGGGAACAGGGCAGGGCGGTCCGACGGCATATTCATGCTGGCCTTCTATGGCGTATACCTCTCAGCACTGATCGCGATCTCGCTCAATGACGACCTGCTGAGCAGTTTCAGCATCGTCGCCTTCGCGGTAGTCCTGCCACTCGCTCTCATCGCAGCAGTCACCGCGATTTACATCCAGTGGCGGCGCGGCGGTCCGCGTCAGCTCGAAGTGCCCTTTGTGGACCGCTGACGACGGCGTGCGCCGGTGTTAATGTGCGGCGTACCTTGCCACCGTTCAGGTCAATCTCACATAACAGGCAACGGCCACATATCGAATCGCAAGAATGGAGGCAGACTTGCGCTACGCAATTCTGGGCATATCTCACGAGACCAACACCTTCTCCCGGGTGCCGGCCGACTATCAAGCGTTTGAGGACAACGAGATCATCCGCGGAGACGAGATTCTCGACGAGTACGAATCTTCTCTGTACACGATCGCAGGCTACCTCCAGGCATCGAAAGAGCTCGGATTCGATGTCGTGCCCCTGATGCGTGCAAAGACCGGTCCCATCGGCACGATCACGAAGGACGCATACGACCGCATCTCCGGTGAGATGCTGCAGATGCTTCGTGACCAGGGTCCGTGGGACGCGGTGCTGATCGCAAACCACGGCGCTGCTGTATCGGAAGAGTTCCCTGACATGGATGGCGAGTTCACCCGCGCTGTTCGGGAGATCGTTGGCCCGGATGTCCCAGTGGGCATAACGCTGGACATGCATGCCAACGTATCCAAGGCAGTGGTCGCCAACACCGATATCTGCGTTGTGTGGCGAACCTGCCCGCACCTTGACTGCAAACCTCGCGGGTACAAAGCTGCCGAGCTGATCCACCGCATGGTCAAGGGCGAGATCAATCCTGTTCAGTGGATCGAGATGCCTCCGCTGATCGTCAATATCGTTCGCCAGTTCACTGGCGAAGAGCCGATGAAGTCGATCGTCGACGATTCACTGGAGGCGCTCGAACGACCCGGCATCCTGGATACCAGCGTTGCCGAGGGCTACCCGTATGCCGATGTTGATGAGATGGGCATGAGCTGGATCGCTATCGCAGATGGTGACGAACAGTTGGCCAAGGACACGGCGATCTGGATGGCTGAGCGGGCATGGAAGCACCGCGAGGGCCTGAATCGTCCGGTTTCATCGATTCGAGAGGCACTCGAAACGGCCCAGAAACGCTATCGAGGTCCGAGACGGCTAGGCGACTGGGATGAGGTTCCAACCGATGGCACCGCGCTTGCAGCCCCGGATGTTGTTGAAAACTCCGATGGCAAAGCGCCTCTAAACGGACCCATTGTCCTCATGGACGTAGGCGACAACATCGGCGGAGGTTCCTCTGCAGACTCAACCTTCATCCTCGCCGAGGCGCAGAAGATGGGAGTGAAGTCGCTGCTGCAGTCGCTGTACGACCCGGAATCTGTCGATGCATGCGTCGAGGCCGGAGTTGGGGCGGAGGTGACACTGGATGTCGGAGGCAAGACCGATGACATGCACGGTGAGCCGGTACGCGTTACAGGCACTGTGCGGGCGATCATCGATGGTAAGTGGGAGGAGTTTGGAGCCACACACGGAGGGTTCCGATACTACGACTCGGGCAGGTCGGTGAGGCTCGATACAACGGACGGGCACACGCTGTTTCTGACCAGCATTCGAGCAGGAAACACGTCGCGCTATGGCATGTACGCAATGGGCATCATCCCGGAGCACTTCCAGATCGTCGTGGCCAAAGGCGTTTCGTCGCCGCGGCCCGCGTATCAGCCGATCGCAGGCGAGGTCATTCTCGTCAACACACCGGGCGTGACGACCGCCGACATGTCGTACTTCGAATACAAACGTCGGCGTGCGCCGCTTTATCCATTTGAGCCAGACACCGAGTACGTTCCAGGCCAGTAGAGCAGGGCAGACCTCTAGTCTGGCCTCCCGAACCTGTTCCGAGCTTTGTGTTGCTGACGCCCGCGCTTTGTTCGGGCCTTCAGCATGTCGCGTTTGGCGTGCCTCAGCCGAACGTCGGACTTCGACTGGATGAACTCCAACTCTCGCTGCATCTTGTTGAACGAGTTGTAGCGCTCTTCAGCAAGGTCTCCACTGTTGATGGCATCAGCGATCGCGCAACCCGGCTCGCCGCTGTGTGAGCAGTCGCTGAACCGGCACTCAGCTTCAAGCTCCGTGATGTCATCAAAGACAGTGGCGACTCCATCGGCTGCGCCAGACAGACCAATCGACCTGATCCCTGGAGTATCGATCAGCGCGCCGCCTCCAGGAACCGGTATCAGATGCCGGGCAGTTGTCGTGTGGCGTCCACGCTGATCGTCTTCCCTGACCTCGCTCGTCTCCATCTCCGTGCGGCCAAGAATCCTGTTGGTGAGAGTCGACTTTCCAACTCCTGACGCGCCAAGGAACACTGCTGTTCGATTTGGGCGCGCATACGCGGCGAGATCGCTAACACCATCACCGATCGCCCCGGACGCGGCATGGACAGGCACTGATGGAATCGACGTCTGCACTTGCGAGAGGAGTTCGTCGATGTCCCACACCAGGTCTGCTTTGTTGAGCACTACGACTATCTGTGCGCCGCTTGAGGCAGCCTGCACGGCCTCTCGCTCGAGCCTTCGCAGATTGAGATTGTTGGCCGCATGGACGATAAGGATCACGTCGATGTTTGCCGCGAGAACCTGGTGCTCAACAGCAGAGTTCATGACCTGCCTGGTTCGCTCAAGCGAGGTTCGTCGTTCGAGAACCGACTCGATCAGGTCGGTTTCGTGCGACGGTCTTGGGGTTAATACAACCCAGTCACCTACGGCTGGCAGCGCCTGTGTCGTTTCGGCGTTTCTGGCAAGCGATGTCGCCGTCTCGGCAGGTCGTGTGCCCAGATCACTGGATACGAGAACACTACGGCCGTCGACTCTTACGACACGGCCTGGATGATGGCCTGTCTCCGACCACTGTTCGAACTGAGCAGACCTCTGGTCGTCCCATCCAATAGAGAACAGGGAAGATCGCTCGTTTGCAGATAGATGGTCCGAGTTGTCGGATAGTCCGGAAGAATTCAACTTGATGCTCCTGTCCGGAGCAACATCGAGACGAGCTGCTCTATGCAGCCACAGTCCTGTGCGATCCGGAGTTTGAAGAGTGTGCGCGGGCGCGCTGAACGGAGGTTGTGACAATGACAATCATCTTGAACAGCCTCCTCTCTCCGGACTGCATCTCGGCCAAGAGAGATGGCGAGATGAGTTGAACTCACTTCAGTCTACAACAGGCACAGAGCATGACCAGGATGGTCATTCCTTGTGATGCCGGCTAGCCAGACGGCTTCTGCCACATCGCTACGAGCTTTCTGCTGTCGCTGGCAAACGGCTCACGCTTCCAGCCGGACCATCGTTCCACACGCTGCATTCCCGCCATTCTGGCCATAAGGTCAAGCTCCGACGGCCACACGTACCTGAACGGAATGGAGTGCTGCTCCCAGTTGCCATCAACCTTGCGATAGTGGTGTGACACCAGTCCCTGGTCGGCAACGTCGTACTCGTCGAACCCCAGCCGGTCTTCGGTCAGCCTGAACGACTTCACAGTCTCGCCGGGAGGAAGCCGTTGCAGATCGGGAACTGCAACCTCGATGACAAAGCGGCCGTCTGGCTCCAGGTGATCGGCAACGTTCTGGAAACACGCAACCTGCGCATCCTGTGTCGTCAGGTTCTCGATCGTGTTGGCGACCAGGTACGCCACTGAGAATCGGCCATCGACCTTCGCAGTCGAAAAGTCTCCAATGGTGACACCGATCTTCTCGCCGCCCGGCTTGTCTTTCATGCGAGCGACCATGGCATGAGAGAGATCGATCCCATGGACCGAGACGCCGCGCTCTGCAAGCGGTATCGCTATGCGCCCGGTGCCAACTCCCAGTTCGAGCGCCTGACCGTCACCTGCGAGTCGCACCAGAAAGTCGACTGTAGGCGTGACGACATCATCTGCGAACGATCCAGCTGAGTCCTGGTCATAGGTTGAAGCTATGTGCTCATCGAAATAACCGTCGCTGTGCATGGCGAGAGTTTAGTTGTGATCGGAGTCTGTGCGATAGACAGAACATGCCATACGCGCAGATGACCGGCTGGCGGAGGCTGCCATGCCGGTCATCCTGGATTGGGTTGTTGGGCTGTTTTTCGATTCCGAGTCTTGGCTATGCGGACACGCCGACTGAAACGGCGGTGCCAGACTCAATTTCGCCCGTGTCACCTGAATCGCCAGATGGCGAGTACGGCTGAATCTGGAAGCGACCCTCGAAGAGGCGACCGTCGGGGCCCTCGCCAAACATCCGCCCGCGGAAACTGCGCCTGTTCTCGCGGCCTTTGTCGTCACCAGGCTCTCCCAGCTTCTGGAGCGCATCCGTCGGAGCCGAACTCAGCCAGTCCGTGACTGTGCCCGCGTCCTCCTCGCCGATCTTCTCCGCTTCGACAAGCCTGTCGACAAGCTGAGCGATGCTCTCTTCGTCGGCCGTGGCCTTTACGAAGTTGCCGATCCCGCCGCGGTGACCGCGGCCTGTCATGCCGTCCAGAACCTCTGGCTTCGAATCCAGCCAGGCGATGATCGAGTCAGCCTCTTCCTGCGTGATCACGCCTTCCTCGACAGCGCTGGCAAGGCGTTCTGCGATCTGCTCATCCCTGTGTTCTTCTCGAGCCTGCTCAAATGCGTCCTGGAGATCTTCTGGCGCGATCCCAAGGATCTCCGCCACTCGGTCCTTCACATCACTGGCGCCTTCTCCGTTGCCACCATGGGCGAACGTCGCGCCTGTGAGTGCTACAAGACCCGCTGTGCCAACCGCTGCTCCAACAAAAAACTTCTTCTTCATGTCTCTAACCTGGTCTTCCGGGACGGTGTGTCCCCTGCTGCATTTCCAGCGACGGCCCCTGCCGCCATGCAGACCAAGCTAGAGTTCAAATCTTCAGGATCGGTCCACGCAATGTCGGGAAGTTGTCAGGAGTCTTACACCGCCGTTACGCAACATGCAGCGGTCGCCATAAAGCGGTAACTCGCGGTAACAGTCGGGCAAGAATTCGCGAATCGCGGGCGCGGGTCGGCGAGGGTTTTTCGAAGCAGATTGTGGACGCGCCACACGCTAGCTCGTCAGCGGATCCACTTACCTGTGGCATCCTCGTCCGCCGAGTCGATGTTCAGGTATTCCCGCGTGTCGGGATCGATGAGGTATCGCTGAACCGTGTCCATGTTCAGCTCGATCCCTAGGCCGGCGCGATCAGTCGGATAGATCGAGCCATCGCGGACATCGAACATCGGGTTGATCACCTTCTCAAACGTATCGAACCAGGTGTGCAGGCACTCCTGCCGGTACAGGTTCGGTGTCGTCATGCACACCTGGAACCCTGCGGCAATCGATACCGGCCCGAGAGCATCATGGGGTGAGATGCGGATGTACTGGACCTCAGCCATCGCCGCGATTCGTCGAAGCTCGCTGATGCCGCCGCACCAGGCTACGTCTGGCATAACGTAGTCGACAAGCCGGTTGTTGAGGATCTCGTTGTAGTCCCAGCGCGTGAAGTGACGCTCACCGATGCAAAGAGGCACGCGCACGTTCTCTCTCACCTGCCTGAGCGCGTTGTGATTCTCTACGTGAATCGGCTCCTCAAGCCAGACGAGATTGATCGGCTCAAGAGCACGTGCCGCTTCGATTGCCGATGCCACATCGAAGCGCGCGTGGGCATCGACCATCAGTTCGAAGTCAGGGCCAACAGCGCCGCGAATCGCCTCCATCCACTCCACGGATTTGCGGATGCTCTCGGGCGTCAGGCGCTCGACTTCCGCCGGACCCGAGTAACCCGCATTAGGACTGTGATCGGTCGGGAATGGGTCGGTCTTGATCGCCTCGTAGCCTGCCTGCTTCGTAGCCAGCGCGGCCTTTGCGGCATCGTCCGGGCCGCCAGCATCAGAGTTCCAGTCCTGCACATGCGTGTACAGCGGCACGCGTTCGCGCACAGGCCCGCCAAGCAGTTGGTAGATCGGTGCGCCAAGAGCCTTGCCCTTGATGTCCCAGAGAGCGATATCGATGGCGCTGATCAGGTGCGAGACGAAACCGCGGCCATTCAGATCGTCGAACGTGTGAAAGATCGTCTGCCAGGCGTTCTCGATGTTGCGAGCCTCCTGCCCAACCAGCTCTCGCTTGACCCACTCAATCCCTCGCGTGAGAAGACCGGTTGAGCGATAGTCCGAGCACTCACCAACGCCTGAGATGCCCTCATCCGTATCTACCACCACGAATATCCATGGCAGGTCATTTATGGGCATGGAGACGTATGGCGTGATGTTCGTGATCTTCAACGGTTACCTCTTAAGCACTCAGTCGTCTGCCGACGCATCTCTCTTCGATTCAATCAGTGACCGCAGCAATCTGCGGATCGAGCCCGGTGACCCCACAGAGGCGCGAGCTCCGCTCTGTCCTCCGCCAATCTTCACTGAGAACGCATCTTCTGGCACACGAGCGAACAGGTCCTCGTCCGTTCTGTCATCACCTGTGACAAGGATGAACTCGAACGGCCCCCTGGTCTCGTTCACGAACTCGAACGCCCGGCCTTTGTCCACACCCTGCTGTCTCACCTCGATCACACGGGCGCCGCTCAGGATCTCGACAGGCAACCCGGACAGCATGTCCTCCAACACCGACATCAACTCAAGCGCCTGCCATTCACCGAGCGCGTCATCAGCTTCACGGTAGTGCCAGACCATTGCGGCCGATTTCTCTTCGATGCGTGCGCCGGGAGTTCGCTCACAGTACTCAGCAAGCACCGGCCTCACCAGCGCTTTCCAGCTGAGGTCTGGCGGCGGACCCATTCGAGACCATTCCGACTCGCCATGGTCTCGAATCCACGAGCCATGTTCTGCTATCAGAGAGACCGGGACATCTGCGAACCACTCGCCAAGCGTGTTCTGGTCTCGGCCGGAGTTGATATAGGTATGAACGCCACCCAGGTCCCCGAGGTCTTGCAGGATCTCCAGGATTTCAGGGGTCGGAGTTGCGTCTTCATATCTCTCAGTGAACTCGCGCAACGAGCCATCGTAGTCGAGCATGATGAGAGCGTTCTCAGCCTGAGCCAGAGGCGCGGCAAGCGTTCCTGCCAATACCTGGGATTGCAAAGACGGAGGAACCCGCAGCTCCTCCGTTTCAGGTTCAGTGAGGGCTGACATAAACCGCTCGACCCAGCGATGCACATCGTTCTGAACAACTCGGTGGAACATCGGACGCATGCGCTCCTGGCGCTCCCCGTAGTCCATCTCAAGAGCACGCTCAATCTGAAGGGCTGTGCCTTCAATGTCCCAGGGATTGATGCGCAGAGATTCGCCAAGCTCCGAGGCTGCTCCAGCGAACTCGCTCACAGCGAGCACTCCTCCGCCATCGTCACGGCATGCGACGTACTCTTTAGCTACGAGGTTGAGGCCGTCGCGAACAGGTGACACGAGAGCCACATCGGCAAGCCTGTAGAGAGCTCCGAGCTCTTCTCGCGAGACTGACTGGTACATGTAGTGAATAGGGATCCTGCCCGGAGCCCCGTACAGTCCGTTGATCTCACCGACCAGGCGTTCCACCTCTTCCTTCTGCTGGTGATAGCTCTCGATGTTCTCGCGTGATGGAACAGCCAGCTGGATGAGCACTGCTCGACTGCGCCAGCGAGGTGAACTCGCCAAGAGCTGGCGCCACGCCTGCAGCTTCAATGGCAAGCCTTTGGTGTAGTCGAGCCGGTCGACTCCCAGCACCACCTGGCGGTCACCGATCCGGCGCTTCAGGTCTACAAGGTTTCGGTCAGCCTTTTCAGAGAAAGCGGCAGCACGCAGATCGTCCGCGTCGATCCCGATCGGGTGCGCCTGGATTCGCACGCTTCGACCTGAATAGCGAAGCTCGCCGCCCGACGACTCGATTCCGAGAAGACGCCTGAAGCTGCGTTGCAGGTTCTCTGCGTACTCATATGTGTGGACGCCAATCAGGTCTGCGCCAAGCAAGCCTCGTAGAAGCTGAGTTCGCTGCGGCAGCACACGAAACGTCTCAGAAGATGGGAAGGGAATGTGCAGGAAGAAGCCAATTCGGGCACCGGGAACTCTCTGGCGGAGCATCTCAGG
>JANQIZ010000188.1 GCA_028281895.1 Dehalococcoidia bacterium | reverse complement strand
GACTACATTCGTCTTCTCAATTTTTCGTCGTGCGTCTCGCGTGATGCCCATTTCCTTGTAGGCGCGCTGCGCTCGCATCCACAACGCCAGTGCCGCGATTTGGGCACAACGGGCATCGATGTCGATCCCGTGGAGGTTGAAACGAAGAATAAGAGCGGGAACGGTCGATTTGAACGCCTCGAATTCCGGGAAGTCATCACGGAGAATTCGGCCCGTCTCCTCAGAGGGCGGAGACTTCCCGTCTAGCCAAGCTTCTTTGTAGATGTCAAGCAGCAGGTCGAATGCGTAGATCAAAAAATGGCCGGAGCCACAGGCCGGATCGAGAACGCGGATGTCTCGCGGATCCTTATTCGAGCGAAAAGGTACGTAGACTGGGCGATGGACAATATCCTCCTGCATGAGACTCTCTATACCTGTGCAGGTATTTTCCGGCTCTCCTTGGCCCTCGCCGAGGAACACCTCGTTGGGTTGGCGCACGAGGTAGCCGAGCTCGCGCAACCGTGTTTCTCCCTGTCGCATCTCGTACCAAATGCGGCCCAAGGTGTTCTCGGTGAGGAACTGGACGACGTAGCGCGGCGTGAAAAACTGGTTGCGGACGGCAAGTTCGCGAGTGTTGCGCGGCGCTGGACTCTCCGCGCGCATCCGCCTCCGTTCGTCATCGCCGTTGAAGTACTGGTACACCCATCCGATGGTCTCGTCCTCGCCCCACACGGGCAGGAGATCCGAGGCGTTCAAAATACCGAGCAGATCCAACAGACCCTGACGTCGCGGCCAGAGCAGGCTTGCCGGGTCTCGCCGATCAAACAGCACGCGCACCTCGCGTCCTATCTCATCGAAGATTGATTCGATGTAGACGCGGTACCCGTGATCTGGGAGTTGAACGAGACCAGGTGCGAGCCCGGTGAACTCTTTGAAACCTGCCGATTGATCCGCTCGGCTGACGCACTCCTGAACGAGCTCGCGGGCCTCGAGCATCTTCAACGCCACGAAACGGTTCAGTGTGGTGAACGCCGCCTCGCGTAAATAGGACGCAACCGCGTCCGCCTCGCTCATCCCGCTCGTCTGCTGGTGTGCTACCGCTGTGACGATCTTTCGGCGAAGCACGCTCTGCTGCGCATCGAGGTGTTCGCCCGGCTCGGTTGCGATCGTGCCGCCGAGGCGTATGTCGAATACGCCCTCAAGCTGCTCGGCGTACTCGTGCTCCAGCAACTCTCGTGCCGCTTGGGTCGCACGCTGGATGCGATTTCTAGTTTCTTTGTCCATCCAGTCGTCCTCCCTACTGAACCAACACTTTCTTGCCGGCGCCAATGAGCTCCAAACACTGCTCCTTCAAGCCAGACAGAGCCTGGTCGAGCTGTTCCTCGGTGTCAATGCCTCCGCTGAAGTAGCTCGACGCCGTCACGCGCACCAGACGGTTGCCGTCCACGAGTCGAAGCATCTCCTCCACCGCGTCGGCCAGACGACCCGAGCAGGCGGCGATATCCGAACGAAGCAGTGGGATTGCCATCGCGGCGGTCCCATCGGTGGTCGCTCGCGAGACGAGGGGGCCAGCAACGCGGTGCCGCTGGTCCTCGCCAAGATGCTCCCAGCCAGGAGTCGCCTTGAGCTTCTCGGCGGCCTTCTCGTAAGCTGTTGCACGGGCCTCTGCGTCCTCGTTGTGGCGGCGCTTGTGCTCCTGCTCCAGGGATCGGGCGTGCTGATCGATGGCCGCGAGCTCGCGGAAGAAGGTCTCCCGCGCCATGAGGTCTTTGAGTTTCTCGGCGTGCCCATGGTCTTCGTCGGTGAGGTCTGGCTCCTCCTTGAGGAATAGCCAGACTTCGTCGAGCATCTTGCGGGCCCGGCCAATGTCATGCAGACTGCTCTCGGTTAGCACTTGCGACAGCTCAGTACCGCGCTTGATGGATTCCTTCAGTTCCTTGTATGCCGAGTTGAAGGTTAATATGGCCTGATCCTCCTTGCCGGAGCGGATGGAACGCATCTGGTCCAAGGCGGTTCGAAGCACGTCGGCACCTGGCAGTTTGTGCTGCACCAAGGTTGTGTGCATCTCGTGAAGTAACTCGTCGTGGCGATGGATCTCTTCGCGGATTGCGTTGGCAACCACGCTTTGCTCAAGCTCCGATATCTCGCGACCGAACACTTCCTTGAAGTGCTCGGAGGCGTCGACAATGTTCGTGAATTCGAGGCCGACCTTCGGACGGAACGACGCCTGACGGAACAGGTTGTTGTTGACAAAGGTGTTCCGGGAGTCGAGCGACAGTGCCGACTCGATTACCTGCCCCTTGCTCGTGGCCTCGAGCTTGCCGGCACGGAGCAGCGCGATGACGAACAGGCGCACGACGTCGAAGTCCCAGCCAAACGGTTCCTTGGCGAACTCGTCGGTCAGGTAGCGGCCGGTGGCTACCTCTCCGTAGCTGGATCGGTTCTCGATGCGCGACAGAACCTCGGAGAGCGGGTCGTTCTCGGTGTTGAATACGGGCTTGCCTCCTTGGTCGCGGACGAGGTTGAGGTCTGTGAAAACAGGGGTTAGCCCACGAAGGTTTTCGGTGGTCATCAGCGTCTCGAGATCCCCCTTGCCAACGCGTGCAGCGGCTCCCTCAAAACGGTCGAACACCTCCGGCAACACTTGTGCGAGAACTTTGGCCGCAGTGCGGCCGATGTCGGTGGCCGTGTCGTCCGGACTACGGTCGTTGCCCCGGAAGAAGATGGTGCCTGTCAGGAGCGATTGCTTGATGAGGCGACGCAGTTCGTCTTGATGTCTCCGCAGGCGCAGTTTCTCCTCGGCGACAAGTGCCGTCTCGTACCTGGTCTGGGCGCCACGCTCCTTTCGGGATAGGATCCCCTTTGAACGGAATACCTCGACCGCCTCTCGGTCACTTGTTTCGTCAAGGGCAGCGACCCAGAAGATGGACTTGGTTTCAGTCTGGCTGCGCTCGCGCGACTCGGCGACGCGCTCCTCATGCTCCTTGCCGGCCTCGGCCAACGTAAGATGCAAGGGAATGTCGCCGTCCACCGAGAGTCGTCCGTCCAGATATAGCCCTACCTTGAACACCTTTACATCGAGGAAGCTGTGCTGTGGCTGCGGCTGCCATAGGCCAGTGACGACCTCCGCATGCAAGCGGCTGAAATCGCTCGGCTTGGGAGAGAGGCTGGCGCGCTGGCGCTCCCAGTCGTCCTCGGCCGGAGTCGGAATGCGGTAGCCGTCGTCACCGCTTCGCACCATGTGCGCCTTCTCGAGCGCATCGAGAGCGGCTTTCACTTCGGACAGGCGCGAATCCGCATCGATGCCAGGATGCAGGGCGGCGGCGAGGTTCTCGGGTGTGCGGTGAATGCTGCGAACGTACTGGAGCAAGCAGATGGCCTTGGCCACGGGCTGGGCAAGCGGATGGTCGACCATTTTGCCGATATCTACAATCTTGCCATGCACCTCGCTGCCGATGTTTCCATACACCAGGTCGTAGACTTGGTCGACCCGAACGAGGGTGCCCAGCGGTGAAGAGGCGAGACCGACATCCGGGTGAATGAGGAGCTGCTGTGCCAGCTTGATGATGGTGCGGTTGGCGCCGCCCACATGCTTGCTGGAGCCTCCCTGAGTGCGGAGCCCCGAGACGACCTGGATGATGAGGTCGATCTGGTACGGAAGCAGCGGGTAGAGGGCGACGAAGCTCTCGGTGGAAAGCTCCGGCAGCTTGATGTCGGCGGTGAGCCGGGTGTTGTCGGTTAGTCTGCCACGGTGGTTGGTGAATAGCTCACGGAGCGAATTCTCGGCCTGTGCGTTCTTCGACAGCACACGCTTGCTGGTGACCTCTGAGATGTCCGCAGGATCGAGGTGGACCTGCAGGGGGAAGCGGTCCATGAGACGCGCCAACTCGACTCGCTTGTCGTCGATGCCGCCGACGATCTCGGTGAGCTTCTCCTGCGAGGTGACGACTATCCACATCTTGCCTCGGCCGATGCTCCCGAGTTTCTGCACTACCGCCTGCAAGTCAAGCATCTTCTGGACATCGCGGGCCACGAATTGGCCGACCTCGTCCACCACGAAGAGCAGCGTCTTGCCGGGAGAGCGACGCTTCATCAGTTCCATGCCCCGCTCGGCGAGGTCACTCGGTGTGATGTCGGCTCGCTTCATCGCAGACTCGCGCCAACTGTCAGGGGTAGGATACGTGTCCGGGTCCATCTCGTGCATCACACGGCTTGCTTGCTGCACGGCGATGGAGATGAGCCCCTTGCCGATATTCCAGTCCTTGTTGAACACCTCTTGGTACTTCGCCTTGAAGGCATCGAGGTGTCCCGCCTCCTCCAGTGTGATCTCCAGTTCGGAGAGGTCGAGATCGCGGGCGTATCCAAGGCTCTGAAGGAAGAGCCGATACATGATCTCGGTGATGCTCTGGTTGCCGGTGCGGATGCCGCGGTCGGTGGAGACGTCAAAGATGACCGCCTCTGTGGGGATTTGCTCGGCGATGTTGTTGAGCAGCACCTCGGCCTTCGTATCGCCGATGCGCTCGCAGAGAAGCCGCGCGGCTTTCTCTCCGACTACCGTGCGATTTTGCAGGGCGAGACCGAGGTATTTGGCGAAGCTCGACTTACCGGAGCCGAAGAAGCCGGAGACCCATACCGCCACGCCTTCGTGGGGCCTGTTGGGCGTATCCCAGTATCTCTCCAGCACCTCGATAAGGTGGCCGCGGATGGTGTCGGTCACCACGTATTCGGCGAGTTCGTCGCGAATGATCCGCTCGTCGGCTTGGTCGACCTTGATCACCTCCTCGATGCGTCGGGAAATGTCATTGGCGAATAGGTATTCGATGGTCGTTGTAGGCATCGCATGTTCCTCAGAAAATCTTCGACCGGTAGTTGTGCTCGGCGTCGATTATTCCCATGGAGCGCAAGCCCGCCGCTCCATCGAGCTCGCCCGGGTAGAATAGAACGGCAGGCACGTGGACCTTCCCCTTGAGCTGCTCGAGCAATGATGAAGTGCGGTAGATCGGGAATAGCGCTCCGGCGCGGACGATGAACACCAAGTCGCGCAGCGGATCGGCGTCGCCCGGGATGCGCGAGGCAACCAGGTCGTCGAGAGGGCGGTATTCGCTCAGCACCTGATGGACGGTTTCGATGGTCGCCTCGAGTCCGACGGACATCTCGGCGTTGGCCAAAGCTTCGGCGCTAAGGCCCTCGGCTTCGAGTGCTTCATTCATGCAGGCGGACAGTGAGATCGAGGTGACCCGCTTGCCCGCCTGCTCGAGGCGAGTGCGCAGTAGAGCAGTCTCCTGACGCACGGCGAACTCTTCTTCAGGAGGATATCGGAAGATGGCAAGGGGCATGTCGTGATAGGCGCTGATCGCGGGGCGCGGATCGGTTTGCTTGAGCGCGGCTTCAAGCTGTTTCACGAGACGTTTTTTCCAGTCCTTCATGCGAAGGACTCCCTTGCGTAATCCGCAGGAGAGCCATGGTGCAGCTTGAGCTGGGCTAGGCTGCCGGCTACATCGTAGTGAACCATGCGAAACTGGTGCAGTCGCAGGAGCTCGCGCTCCACGTCATCCGAGTCCATCAGATACATGTGCCAGTCCTCGGCATCGACGATTCGGCGAGCGTTGTGCTCGGCTTTCGCCATGGCGTGCAAGAGATAAATGAAGCTCTTCTCGGGCAGGTGGTAGGAGTTGAACTCCTTGTGCGGAAAGCCGGTAAGCAGCCCGAATTCGGTGGCCATGCGAAGCAGTCCCGAGGCAACCCGCGAGGTGGTCGAGTCGGTCCACTTGCCCGACCACACGATGCCCTTCCTCTTGCCGAGCGACGCGAGGTAATCGGTCACGTCGTCGATGCGCAACCGAAAGATGCCTTGGGTGAACTGCGAGTAGAGCCAATTCACCAGGAAGTCGCGCACTAGGAACTCATCCCGGGTCATGTGAAAGAGCAGCAGCGGCTTCCACACTTCGAGGTCGCAGCCGGAGATCGCGAGATCCACGAGTGGTCGGTCGCGACCATTGGGATCGAAACGGCGGTTGAGGACGTTGGCCACTTCGCGCGCCCAGTTGATGCTCGTGGCGCCTATGATATTATCCTCGCGGACGGCGCGAAGGTTCTCCGCGCGCGATTTGTCGAAGTCCCAGTCGCGGAACACGGTGTACGTCTCGTCGATTAACGATCCCTTGATGATCGTGAATGACGAGACGACGTTGGACCGGGACTTCGTCATCGCTTACGCCTCCAGCCTTGCGTAGGGAACGGCGGGGTTGCCGGACTCGCCACGGGCAAATCCGGCGGCAAGGATCGTGATGATGTTGTCGTTCGGTCGGAACGCGCCCGAAATTGGCACCGCCCGGTTCTCGGCCGAGCGCCGCAGCTTGGCGACCGCGTCGAGATGTTCTTGCGAGATGAGGTCGAGGTCGCCGAGCGA
>JANQIZ010000185.1 GCA_028281895.1 Dehalococcoidia bacterium | reverse complement strand
CCGTCAGTGATTCCTGCTGGACAGTACGCTGGTGTCGTCACCGTTCTTGCGGCCTGGGCTCCTGGCCTTTGCCACAACGGCAAGGATGGAACTCTCAGCCACCCGAACGGCATCCCACCGACACTGCAGCCTGTTTAGGGTGTAGATCGGAGAGATTCCGTTCCTAGCAAGCTACGGCTTGTAGATCACAGATCGGGGAGGGCCAGCAGGCCCTCCCCGATTGCTTTGTTCGGCGGTGCCCCTGCGGATGAGCCAGTCGAGTCTCGAACCGGAGCCGTTGATATCGGTGATAGCCAGCGACGGCCGTTTTCATGAAATATCATCGAGCAACTGAATTGCACGAGCGCAAAATCTACTAGTCATTTGAGCGAGCGTTACTCATGACCGCACGCAGAATTGCATCCTTCCTACTCATAGCAGTTGCAGCACTGGCCTATTCAGTGACTGGAGCTGAGAAGGCCCGCGCCGAGAGTATTGGCGTGGCCCCTACGAGCTTTGATTTCGAGAACATGATCCGCGGCGAAGAGTACCGGCGGACCATCACTATCTGGCACGACTCTGCCGATGAGCGAGGCTTCTCGTTCGAGGTGACCGGCGATCTTGCAGAGTGGATCAGCTTCTTCGATATGGAAACTGACGAGCCAATCGAGGCTCTGTTCATTCCTAACGAAGGAGTTCGCTCTAAGGGAGCCGCTGGAATGAAGGTGTCGATCCCTGAAGATGCCGCAAACGGTTTCTACACGGGAGAGATAAGAGTCTCCGCGATCGCGAATGATCCAACTGGAGGCGCTAGCGCCGCAACGGTTGGAGCGGTCTTGAATGTGTTTGCCGATGTTTCTGGCGACCAGGTGCTGGCTGGCCAGATCCGTGACGCATCTGCGATCTCTATTGAGACCGGTGTGCCGCTGCGAGTTGATTTCAGGATCAGCAATGACGGAAACGTGGAGATCACTCCCCGGTTCGATATCAAGATCATGGACTCTGATGGCAGTGAAGCGCTGACGCACCAGGGTGAGGTTGAGCCGATAGGCCCTGGTGAGATTGTCGGCCGCTCTCTTGAGATCGATTCGACACCGCTGAGGCTCGGAGACTACACGGCCACGGTTGATGGATCGTTCCGCAGCCTGAACCTTGGCGAGACAACGATATCGTTCACAGTTCTCGAACGAGGAACGCTGTCGCGAAGCGGCACGATCACGAGGATCGGCCTGGCCAATGAGCCGCAGGTTGGTGATGTTGCGAGGCTGCAGGTTGAGTTCCAGAACACCGGTGACATTGAGGCAAACGCCATTTTTGAAGGCCAGGTGTTCGTCGATGGCGAGCTTGTCGATGTAATCACAAGCCTGCCCAAGCTGGTGACGGCCGGTCAGCGCGATGCGCTGGAGCTGTTCTTCGATATCGATCGCGAAGGTGAGTACGTTGTTACCGGAAAGGTGAACTTCGACGGCAAGGAATCCCAGGTCGTCGAGCTGACCTATTCATCTAAGCCAGTGCCGGACGCGGTCGATCCGGCAGAAAACACCACCGATCCGGTTGATAACAGCCCTGCTGACCCGGATTCAGGTGGCAGTTCTGCCGGTCTGATCATCACGATTGTGATTATTCTGATCGTGCTTGGCGGTGGCGCAGGCGGAGCTTTCTACCTTGGCCGCAAGAGGGGCTGGCGCATGCCGGCTGTCCGACGCCGAACCAACGCAGACGCAGTCTGATCGAGATTTACGGACTTTGGACGAGGTAGCTTCTTCGCTATGCAGTTTCTCTCACGCATCTTGAGAACCGGAGCCCTGGCTGTTCCAGCGCTCTTCATAGTTGTGCTGGCGTGTTCAACGACGCCGGCGGTTGATGAGGTGACGGACGATGCGGCGATTGAGCAGGTGCGCAGATATCTGCTTACTACGCCGATCGAGGGCGACCAGGGTAATCCGAGCTGTCTCTCACTGGTTGAGAGGCAAGGGCCCAGGAGCATCCAGTGGGTCGTCACTCGCCCTAATGACGACACCTTGCGTGTAGAGGTGCGCACTGGAGGAGCTCAGCTGCGAGACTTTGCCTGGGCGATAGACGCTAAATCGATGGAGATCAGTCCAGAGTCGAGTTTCTGCTGATCAGATTGTCCGGATGAGCTCGGAACCTTGAGTTTCGGGTCAATTCCGAAGATTTATGGAGGCAGCGCAATATTGACCGCTTTCCGGCCATACCCGTCACTACGTGACGGAAGGCTCGAATCCGGCCCCAAATATGAGCCTCTGAGTCACGGGTTTTTTACACGGTACCGGTTTACAAAGGCCCTAACCTGATGTACAACGTTTCGGCTCTTGTTCGTACGCGCGCAGGCAGATGGAATTTCTGTTTGCTCACGGAGCGAGCATGAGTGGGCCTGGCGGAGACCGTTAACCGCTGGCTCGAAGTATCCCGGCGAACGGTGCGGCCCCGATAGTTGGTAGCTACCGGGACCGCTGGAGTGGGACGCATCTGGCGCGAACCACACCTGTCGTATTACGAAGGTAATCGCTCCAGAAACACTGCGTCCGTAGGAAAGTAGGGCAGATTCATTGAAGTCTTCCCTAATAAACCTCAAGGAGGCATGGTGTGACTTTGATTACACCTAAGAAGAGCCTGGGAGTTCTCTCCCTGACTGCTCTTGTGGCGCTTCTTGCTGTGTTCGCATTTGGGAGCTCCGCCCAGCTTGCGCACGCAAGTCAGGAAGACGTGCCCGCCAGTGCTGGTGTAACCAGTGCAGGTGTGGAGCCACACATCGAATGTAAGTGGGAGTTGCCGGACGTTGACTCCTACACCGCTGGCATTCAGTACGGCCAGGACGACGAGTCCAGCATCAACCCTAACTTCCCGTGTGACCGCACACCGGGGATCGGCAACAAGCCTGACCAGGCCAACAACGTTAAGAACGTTATTCAGGTGATCCCTAATGCAGAGGACGACCCTGAGGCCCGCAGGATTGAGAACTGGGTCGCGGTGGACCACCCCAACGGCGTTGACGAGATCGACGACGTGTTCTGGAAGATGTTCCACCCGGACGGCACGTTCAAGATTCAGATCCACGGCGACCGTGTCGAGGGTCCGAACGAGGGCATCAGCTGGGTCAACGGTTACAACGGCGACCCG
>JANQIZ010000183.1 GCA_028281895.1 Dehalococcoidia bacterium | reverse complement strand
CCGTCAGTGATTCCTGCTGGACAGTACGCTGGTGTCGTCACCGTTCTTGCGGCCTGGGCTCCTGGCCTTTGCCACAACGGCAAGGATGGAACTCTCAGCTACCCGTTTGGGATTACGCCGAGCCACATCAACTAGGTTGCGTTCGGCAGGCAAGCGCTCACAGCTTGTGAATAAGATCGGGGAGGGCCATCTGGCCCTCCCCGATTGCTTTGTGTGACTACAGACCACACAGGAACATTCATCCCTGCGCCATCGATAAGAAAAAGCTACGACAGCATCTAGCGGCTATTCGCTTCCGTTCCACTCATAGATATATGTGGGCGTACGGTTGAACTCACCGACCCGAGCGTAGCCTCGCGGCAGCAGCAAAGCATCAATAGACTCAACGCTCTCCGGTTTGGGTTCAGCAGCTATCACTGGATGGCATCTCTCGATCAGATCCGAAGCGCCACTGATCACCTGGCCGCACCATCCCTCAGTGTCGATCTTGATCAGCTTGACATCATCGGATCCAGCGATCTCATCAATAGTCCGTACCTGAAGGTCTCCGTCCGGATCATTGACAATCTCATTCATACCCAGGTTCAGCAAATCAACAACTTCGGAACTTGCCTTCCCTACTTTAGCGCCAACAGCAACGTTAAGGGGCGTGATGCTATCCAGTCCCGATGATTCGACGTTCTTACTTAGCAGCCGGAATGACTCGGTGTTCGGTTCGATCGCGATGACCTTCGTGGCCTCGCAGACTGAAGAGAAAAAGAGGGTGTGATTGCCTATGAAGGCACCCGCATCAATGTATGTGCCACCTGTGCCGTAACGATCCCGAATAAAGGAAAGCATCGGAAGCTCATAGAACTCTTTCGTGGACGAAATACGGTGCGTGATGTAGTCGTCACGAAATCCATGGAACTTCAACAGATGGGTTTCTGTATGGATCGTGAGCTCTTTGTAAGGCGAAATGCGCCGTATCAACGGCGAGGTGATCGACCGCTGCTTTCGACGCAACTTGATAAGGGCATTGCGAAACTTGGTCGCCACCATCGATGCCATGAAGTCCTGGTTCCTTCGCGCTCACAAGCCTTGTTGATTCCAGATCCGAAGGCACGGGATTCAGTCGCCCAACTACTCCGGCCATGAATCATGCGCCAGCCCGCGAGCCAGTGTTCATCCACATCCGCTGCTAGCCGGCCAGAGCGAGGGTGTCAGACGCCAGGTAACCGCAGATGAGTTGAGCACCGTAACTGTACTCACTCATTAGTACGGCTCAGAGACGTTGTAGTCAATCTGGGCGATCTCCAGTTCGATATAGGAGAAATTGCCGGACTCAAGCTCCCAGATGCCGGTGCCGTGTGATGGCAGACGAAACTCGCCGAAGTCAGCGTGCGCCTGAATCGGAGTTGTCCACGTCTCCAGTGAGTATCCGCCATCGAACTTGCCGAATCTCTGCGCAGACATATCAACAAGATCGCCATTCTCGTTGAATTCGAACACCGCCGATGCCGTTACTCTGCCGTAGGTCATGGTCGCACGGGCAGAGTCGCTTTCGATCGGCTCCCACTGGATGTAGTCGCTCAGAGCAGCCGACGGAAACCACATAGTCTCGTTCAAGAAACGCAGCAGGTCGCCCTGGTCCACCTCAGGGCCAGATTCTGACCCGAACGGGACAACGTAAGCTGCGCGGACGCGAGTTTTTCCTTCGCCCTCTATATAGGAATCGCGTACTTCTATGAGCGGGAGACCAGCCATGTCGAAGCGAGCGCGCCAGACAAAAGCGGGCGGATCGACGCTGTAGTACTGAACGGCATTAAAGGGCATCCACTGCCCGTTCTCAGTCTGCCGGAATCGGCCTGTCTGCCTCAGGCGAACTGTGCTGACGCGTTCTGCGCCAACTGCATTCGAGGCTCGTAGCCAACGTTGAACAGGGTCAGGCAGATGCGCAATGTCGGACTCCGTAATGACACCAGCCTGACCGTTCTGGATGCCTTCCGAAAGCAGCTCACTCGCGGAGTTCGCCAGTGATCGATGCGAGACCATACCGCCGATCACGAGCAGCATGAGCGCTATTGCGAGCAGTGAGGCGATTACAGCTATAGCTATCAGCATGATGCGTTGGCCGCGAGTTTTCGGATTCCTGATTGCCAGCAATCCGTTCAAGTGGATGCGAGGCGTTCTTCTCTGTTGAGGACTGAGTGCCATACAAACAGGCTAGCTCAGTGAAAACTCCAACACGAAGAAAGGCTGTGTGGTGATCGTGAGATCGACCTGAACCTGCTAAGAACCTGAAACTATCAGGCGCTTGCACTGAAGATCTCCGCGGCCGTCAACTGCCCCTTAGGGAACGATGCCTACTCAGCGTCAGACACCTGCAGCTCGGCCCTGAGCAGGTCTGTCAGGTGCAGCGTGCCATCGACGCTATGCCCTGAGATAACAGCTCCAGTGAACGAGAGTGACGTCTCACCGCAGCCAAGGAACGAATCGTCCACCGTTCCGCCGAAGTCCGTCACCACTTCCGCCAGGAACGCAGAACAGTCCTCATCAAGAGCAGGATCTGCCGCATAGGCGATCATCACGTTCGTACTGCCATCTTCGCTCTCTGTGGTCGCCTCACGAATCTCCAGAGCCACTTTTAGTGCTGACTCAAGCGCAGGCTGCAGTTCTCGGTTCACGTCAAGCGAGACTGCGGACAGTTCAATGGGTGCGAGATCAGCCGGGGCAGCGGTGTTTCCCGGCTGCGTCTCAGGTTCCGACGCAGCGTCCGTAGATGTTCCGCAGGCAACTGCTGCCAGAAGCAGCATGGCCAGGCTGATGGTGAAGATCTTCATACGAAAACCGTACTGCCAGCCTCGAGTTGGCTGAAGTGGGCCAGCACACACGACCCTCGGAATGTCAGCCGTCCAAAAGGACCAAAAAGAGCGATCCACAAGGCTCATTGCCCGATGTACCTATGCATAACCGTCCACACGCTAAGCCAACCATAATTAGGACGAATAGTCTGAGTGTAGTGGCGATAAAGCAAACGCACCCCGACCCCGAGTGGTAGCAGAATCCAATGAATAAATCCAAAGACAGATCACTACGGCAGCGAGGCATCATGCTGCTTGGCTTGATAGTTGCGGTTGGAGTGATTGGAACCGCTGGCGGCCTTATGACCGTCGCGATCTTCCAGTTCTCCCAGGCGAGCAACATCAACGGGACCAAGAATGAGCTGTCAACCGAGGTGACGAGGGTCTCTCGCTGGGTGACACGTGATATTCGACGTCACGCAACGAACGATGTTCCGCTCTCTGGATCTTCGGACACCGCAACATTCAACTTCCTCAACGCTGACGACACCGTCACATCATGCACGTACGAACTTCAGGGATCGGACCTTGTGCGGACATGTGGTGAGGAGTCGGTTGTCACGGGTAACGGAATTCGCGACCTCGAATTTGCCCGGTCAGGTGAAGTTCTGACGGTTTCCTTTGAGGTCTTCTCAGAAGCCAACTCAGAACTGTCTGAAGAGGTAGATCTAACACTGCGGACGGATATCTCGTCCCAGGTTGTTACATCGATGGCGCTGATCGGCGGACAGGCAGAGCAGTCGATCATACCTCTGCCGTTTATCGATTTTGAGACTGACGGTAACGGAGCGCCTCTTGTGGCCGGCCAGATCATCGACAACGAGTGGTCTGCGCAGGGCATCAGCATCTGGGTGACCAACTCCTCGGGTGGCGATAGCCGGCCCGGATACGGGATAGGTGACGAGAACCACTGTTACTCCGGTCCTCGTGGTCGTAGCGGCGACGACGATGACGACGATGACGACGATGACGACGATGACGACGATGACGACGATGATGACGATGACGACGTCGACGACGACGACGACGACAGCCTGCTCGACGACGCGGCGATCTTCATCGAGATCAACGACACCGACGGCGACGCCGGCATCCAGGTCTTCATTGATGGCGAAGGCTGGGACGTCATGGAGCTGCGGGGTCCCAACGGCCTCGAGTTCAGCATCGCGGCACAGAGGGGCATCGGCATGCAGGGAATCACCGAGTTCTTCTTCGAGAGCGCCGAGGCATCGTTTGACGTCCAGACGCTCGACGAGCTTCTGGCCTTGTTTCCCGAGGGGCAGTACAAGTTCAAGGGTCTGACGACGGAAGGCCGGCGGCTCAG
>JANQIZ010000168.1 GCA_028281895.1 Dehalococcoidia bacterium | reverse complement strand
AATCGCTCATGACCGTGATACTCGCTTCACTGTGCGAGACCGCAGTTCCGGAGAGTTGGCCAGAAACAAAAACGGCCGCCTCCGCAAGCAGTGGGTCTGCGCGGAAAGCGGCGTAAGGCCGATTATTGAACTGGTACTAATAGTGGGCTGTTCAGGGTTTTACTGGATGACAATCGTATTTACGTGCGAATCCGGGTGTCAAGACTTCTCAGTGCGTCGCGGTGCGTGCTACCTCGCAAAGAAACGCCGGGGAGACCAGCGCCTGCGTTGCTATAATCACGACTCTGCCTGCTGTCCTGGCAGGCGCGTCGCTGAATCCGTCTCAACCAGTCTTGTTGACCGGCTCCAGGAGCCTTGAGGCAGATGCGCGCGTCCAGAGGAGAGGTGGCTGAGTGGTTGAAAGCGCCGGTCTCGAAAACCGGTATACCGGTCTCCGGTATCGGGGGTTCGAATCCCCCCCTCTCCGCCACATGCAGGCAGACAGGCAGATGCCGGGGTCGAGATCCCGCAGCGATGAAGCCGTATCGCTGCAAAGATCACTGGAGACCCGGCATCCAGTTCGGTTGGATAGATACGCGGAGAGGTGCCGGAGCGGCTTAACGGGCACGCCTGGAAAGCGTGTGTGGAGCAATCCACCGCAGGTTCGAATCCTGTCCTCTCCGCCAGCCGCTCCGACTCGTCTCCGAGATCACTCGCCAGCCGGTCTATGAGCGCGTACCAGCGCAGCGAACCACTTGTTGCCTGCATCCTGATCAATGTGCCTTTCGAACCGTTCACCTTCGTCAGACACATGCTCATGAGGCTCAGAACTCTCGCTAGCACGGTGCTTCGCGAAGTCGATCTCCACCAGCTCCGCTCGGTCGACAACAAGACCAGTCACACTGGCAGCAAGCTCGTCGACTGACACAAGGTCGGACTCTTCCCAGAATCCTTTGTGCGCCATCGAACGATCCCACTCGATTACCAGCAGCGTTCCACCTGGCGCCACGGCATCTACAGCGTTCTTCAGCACTTTTTGCCGATGCTCACCTGATGACGGCAACGCATAGGTGCTTACGACAAGATCGAACTGATGAGGTGCTATCCAGTCGCCGGCATCTTCGGCCACGAACTGGATATCCAGCTCTTTGTCGCTCGCTCTTGAACGGGCACGCTTGATCGCTTCGTCAGCCCAGTCAACACCTGTCACCTGCCAGCCTCGCTCGGCCAGGTAGATGGAGTTGACGCCAATCCCGCAGCCAAGGTCCAGAGCGGTCCCCGGGGTTAACGCTTCAACCTCTCTGACCAGCAGGCCTTCAGGCTCTGACTCAAGCGGCGTGCCCGACTCTTTGTATGAATCGTTCCAGAACTCTCTGTCAAAAGCTGAACTTTGAGACTGCATCTCTTCACTCCTAATTAGCTGGCACGTGCCAGCACTCGTCACCGGCCGGTAGGAGAAGCGGCTTATCGCCGCCCGTCCCAGCCCGTGCTGTGTCCTACGACCTCGATATTCCGGCCTGCGTGTGCGTTGAAGATCGCTATCACCTGGTCGACCTGTTCAGGCCGGTGGGTGTGGACAGCGATCACGTATGGCCCAACCCGTCTGTCTGCAACTTCATCGGTCAGGTGCTGCCAGAGGGTGTGTGCCGCACGTTCCAGCAAGCTGCAGTGCTCCGGTTCCGGCTCTACAAGGCGCACCAGGCTGCCGCCATGGAGGAACTTGAAGTCGGCAGCATGAAGACCCAGCTTGATGAGTTCACGGGAGGCGGCGATCGCGTCGCCCCTGTTTTCGATAACCGCAAGCACATCGCTTTCGACGTGCCTTGCCACTGGTGTATCTGCTTGTACAGTCATGCTGTCGCTCGCTTTCCTGAGTGCTCGCCCGGGTCTTAGTGCTCTCTCCGAGCGGCTCATATACACTCTATCATGATACTTTACACTTTGTAAAGTTCACAGGTGAAACTGGTCTCGCTGATATAGAAAGCAGTGCGGAAAAGCAGCAAGCGCGGCTATGCGGGAGACAGAACTCTCCGCGTGAAGTCCACAGACAGGTCTGCCAGGCGCTGTTGATCGTGCCCGTCATGGGTGAGCATGTGCATGGACTCGGTCATATCGAACAGGATCCTGGCCACCTGGACTGGATCGATATCCGATCGGAATATGCCCTGTTCAATGCCGGAGCTAAGAATCTCTGCAAGCAGATCGCGCAGAGGATCGATGTGTCCCGCTTCTGAGTGATCCGCGGGGACGTACTTCACCCAGTCGGCTTCATGCTCGTGTTCGCTGTATCCCGTCACCATCAGGCGGGCGAACATCTCAAGCTGCTCGGCAGGACCTTCCTCGGCGCTTAGCTGCTGCTGCAGCTCCTCCGTGTACCTGTCGATCTCTCTGCGACCGTATGCCGCGATCACAGCGTCAACGTCTGGGAAGTAGTTGTACAGGGTCGGGCGCGTCATTCCAGCGCTGCTGGCAAGGGCCGACATCGAGAGGCCGCTGATGCCCTTCTCGATGAAGATCTCACCAGCTGCATCGAGTATCAGCTCGCGCTGGCGAGCCTTATGCTGCTTGAGTGTGCTTTCCCAGGTGGTCACGCTTCTAATCCGATTCACACGCAATGATGTGTCAAGAAGATTTACGTAGTGTAAAGGCAATCGCGCCTGCTCGCATCAGGCCGTCTGCCAGAACGCTCTGCACAGAAATTGCCCGGTACCCTCTGTTCTTCTCTCGCGCCTATCGCGAACCGGCGCATTCAGGGCATATCCGCACTGACGCCTCTAGCCTCTGCCCGCAATCGTTCGGTTATGCTTGCGCCCCGCACAGCGCGCTCCCGCACGACGCGACGCAGGGCACAACACGGGAACTCAGTTGGCCGCAATCAGCCACACAGCACAGAACGGCACCGATACCGCCCACGATCCGGAACTCAAGTACTGGGTCGCTGTACATCGCGTCTATGGCATCGGGCCGAAGCGGATCGCACAGCTCCTGGCGCACTTTGGATCGCTGGAACTCGCTTGGACCGCGTCTTTCTCAGACATTGCATCTTCCGGAGTTGGTGAAGAGAACGCCAAAACGCTGTACGCACTTAGATCGCAAACCAGCCCTGAGCGCGAGATGGAGCGGCTGCAAGAGCTTGGCATTCGCGCGGTGAGGCTCGACTCTCCCGCGTACCCGAAGCGGCTTGCCCAGACCTATGATCCGCCACCGGTCATCTACTACAGGGGCGAGCTGCCTGCCGATGATCCTGCTGCCGTGGCAATCGTGGGATCCAGACGCTGCACCTCTTACGGTCGCGAGATGACTCGCCGAATAGGCGCCGGGCTGGCGAGGTCAGGAGTCTCCATCTACTCAGGGCTTGCGCGAGGCATCGATGGCGCGGCCCACCGAGCAGCGCTGGACGCCAAAGGCAAGACCGTCGCTGTTCTGGGCGGAGGTCTCGATGCCATATATCCCCGCGAGCATGAATCGCTGGCTTCGGAGATTGTGGAGACTGACGGCGCGCTCGTGACCGAATATCCGGTTGGGACGGTCGCAAGACGCGAGCATTTCCCTCGCAGGAACCGGGTGATCAGCGGCCTCACGCGGGGCGTCGTGGTGGTCGAGGCTGCCCGCAAATCGGGAGCGATGCTCACGGTCAAGTGGGCGCTTGAGCAGGATCGCGAGGTATTCGCAGTTCCGGGCAGCGTGATGTCCGAAAACAGCGCCGGGCCAAACTGGCTGATCCAACAGGGAGCCAAACTCACCACGAGCCACCTGGATGTCCTTGACGAGCTCAGCATCACACCCAAGACGGCCGAACCGGCAGTGTCGAAACGCGAAGTCACACAGGGTGAATTGGGGGTTGACAGCCTCGCGCGTAAGAATAATGGAACAGACATTGAAAGTCGGATTGTTCAGCACCTCGCTGAGATCGGCGCGCCATGCCATGCTGATGAGATAGCGCGATCGATCAACGCTCAGGTCGCCGAAGTCACATCGGCGCTGTCGGTGCTGGCACTCAACGGTTCGGTTGATGAAGTTGGACCGATGACGTTCCTCGCATCGGCCGTCGAATCATCCAGTTAGCAAGTTAGCCAATTAGTTAGATAGATAGACATAGATCGGGAGAAACAGGCAGTTGCCCAAAGCCGCCAGCAAATCGAAGAAGAGCCTCGTCATCGTCGAGTCCCCTGCAAAGGCGCGGACCGTTGGAAGATTCCTCGGCGACGACTATGTGGTCAAGGCATCGATGGGTCACGTCAGGGATCTGCCGGCTCGAGACCTTGGTGTTGACCTCGAATCGGACTTCTCGCCGACATATGTGCAGGTTCGAGGCCGGGCCACGGTGATAGCCGAGATCAAGAAGGCGGCTCGAAGCGCTGAATCGATCTACCTGGCGACTGACCCGGATCGCGAGGGCGAGGCGATCTCGTGGCACCTGGTGGAAGCGGCTGACCTGGCGAAGAAGGACAACCTCAAGCGCGTCGTCTTCCACGAGATAACGAACGACGCGATCGAAGAAGCGTTCTCTCACCCGCGTGAGATCGATATGCAGCTGGTCAATGCCCAGCAGGCAAGGCGAATCCTCGACCGCATCGTCGGCTATCAGCTAAGCCCGGTGCTGTGGAGCAAGGTTCGACGCGGCCTCTCAGCCGGCCGGGTGCAGTCTGTCGCTCTGCGCCTGATCGTGGATCGTGAGCGAGAGATCGAGGCGTTCAAGCCTGAGGAATACTGGGTAATCACCGCTGATCTCGAATCGCAGGGCACCGAGAAGAGAAAGTTCAACGCGAGCCTCTACAGGCTGCATGGCGAGACGGCGCGCCCGAAGGTTGAGAACGGCACGCAGGCAGCGGCGATCGTTAAAGACCTTGAGGCTTCAACGTTCCGGGTGGCCAAGGTCAATCGCAGAGAAGTTAAGCAGCGACCCCGGCCTCCATTCACAACAAGCACGCTCCAACAGCAGGCGGCCCGCTCTCTGCGATACGGCGCGCAGCGGACGATGCGCATCGCGCAGCAGCTATATGAAGGTGTGCAGATCGGCGACGGCGAGCCTGTCGGACTGATCACATACATGCGTACCGACTCGACGAACCTTTCACAGGCAGCGCTATCCGAGGCCAGCGACTTCATTAAGAAGGAGTACGGCAGCGAATACACCGACAAGCCGCGTGTCTACAGAACTCGCAGCCGCTCGGCGCAGGAGGCTCACGAGGCCGTCCGGCCAACCTCTATCGCCAACACTCCCAAAAAGATGGCGCAATACCTTGAGCAGGATCAGCTGCGTCTCTACGAGCTGATCTGGAAGCGCATGGTCGCAAGCCAGATGACAGATGCCATAGTCGACCAGACGACCGTGGACATCGAGGCGGTGAACCCGGATGGCAGGAACCACACGGTCAGGGCTTCCGGCTCCATCATCAAGTTCCCGGGCTTCCGCACGCTGTACATCGAGGCGAAGGACGAGGACGACAACTCCGAGGAGTCTGGCGTGCTGCCTGACATGGCCGAGGGCGACACTCCAAAGCGAAACAAGATCAACTCAGATCAGAAGTTCACGCAGCCTCCACCTCGCTTCACGGAGGCGAACCTGATCCGAAGCCTGGAAGAACTGGGCATCGGCCGACCTAGCACATACGCAACGATTGTCAGCACAATCGAGCAACGCCAGTATGTGGAGCGCGTGGCTTCCCGGTTTAAGCCAACACTGATCGGGACGGTTGTCGCCGATCTGCTCAATGAGCACTTCCCGAACATCATGGACACGGGCTTCACTGCTGATATGGAGTCGAAGCTGGATGCCATCGCAGACGGCGACCTTGAATGGGTTCCGATGCTGTCTGACTTCTACGCTCCGTTCCACGAGCGCGTAGAGACGACGATGAAAGATGCGCCAAGGGTGCCGAGGGACAAGCTGGTTGAGAAGTCTGACGAGAAATGCGACGGTGACGAAGAGATGGTGGTCAGGACTGGCCGCTATGGCAAGTTCCTGTCCTGCTCGCACTTCCCGGAGTGCCGCGTCGCGTTCCCGCTCAGGCCAGGAGAGAACGCGAAGGGCGAGGTACTTGAGCAGTGGGAAGGACAGCGGGCAGACCAGATGGCTCGTTGCTGGAAGCTGCACCCCGAAGAGGCGGCACGCATTGCTGCTGAGGCGGATGCACGACCCAGGCGTCGGCGAAACAGCGATTCGGACGGAGAGAACGGGAATAGCTCAGGCGGGCGGCGTCAGTTCCGCAGGCGTCGACGCGCAGCGAGCTCATAGTCTCTGCCTGGCAACTGAAGGTGCGATCCAGTGATCACTCGGACGCATCTGCCGGGACTCAATCACTCGCTTGAAGGCAAGCCGTGGGCGCGGCACGTTCGCGAGTTTGAGCAGCACCTGAGCCACGCGCGCCAACTCGCTCCGCTGACTGTGCGCAACTACCTGAACGACCTTGTCCCGTACTTCGAGTACCTCGACACCAAGGACGCGCCAGACCTGGATCGAGCAGACCGGCTGTTCCTGCGCGGCTACCTGGCGTGGCTGCTGGAGATCGGCTACGAACGCTCATCCATGACGCGCAAGCTCACTTCGCTCAGGGCGTTCTATCGCTTCCTGTCTGACCAGGGGATCGTCACCCAGAACCAGACAGGCACCGTCTCGCCACCAAAACAGCAGTCGCGGCTGCCCGTCGTTGTTTCTGCGGAAGAGATCGAGCGATTGCTGTCTGCACAGGACACATCGCGGCCTGCCGGAGTTCGCAATCGGGCGCTGCTGGAGATGCTCTACGGCGCAGGGCTGCGGGTGAGCGAGGCGCAATCCCTCGATATCCAGGACGTGAATCGGAACACAAGGGAGGTCCGCGTCATCGGCAAAGGATCGAAGCCGAGAGTGGCGCTGGTGGGGCGCAACGCGATCGACTGGCTGAACAGGTATCTCTCAGAGGTACGCATCGGCTGGGCCGGCACTCGAAGCGGCGAAGCGCTGTTCCTGAATCAGTACGGCGGACGCCTGAGCGTCCGCAGCATCCAGCAGATCGTCAAGCGCAGCGCCATCGCAGCCGGCCTCGATCCCGACTTCCACACTCACACTCTCCGGCACAGCTTCGCAACGCACATGCTCGATGGCGGAGCTGATCTGCGAGTTGTGCAGGAGCTGCTCGGCCATGCCAGTCCTGCGACAACGCAGGTCTACACGCATGTCTCCACAGCACAGGCGCGTAAAGTCTACGAATCGGCGCATCCAAGGTCTCGACAGAACCGTGAGGAGAGCGCTGCCGAAGACGACGAAGCAAACGTGGATCAGATAGGCTAATCGGCGAAGTCTCCACCACGGCGGAAAACTCATGACGAAGATCCTCATCATCAACGGGCCGAACCTGAACAACCTGGGCAAGCGGGACGCAGGCCACTACGGCAGCATCACGCTTGATCAGATCAACGCGTCCATTGAAGAGCGCGCCAGCGAGCTGGGGGTCGAGACTTCGTTCTTCCAGTCGAATCACGAAGGCGGCATCGTCGATCACATCCAGGCATCCTCATCAGACGCCGACGGTGTCATAATCAACGGCGGCGCTTTGACGCAGGTGGGCTACTCGATACTGGATGCGCTGCTTGACTCAGGTCTTCCGGTCGTGGAGGTTCACATCTCCAACATCCACGCCCGTGAGGAGTTCCGCAGGCATTCTGTGATCGCTCCGTACGCTGTAGGGCAGGTAGCCGGGCTCGGGTGGCGCGGATATATATATGCGCTTGAGTTCCTGACCGGACACATCAAAGAGAACAGAGGGTAAACGTCAACAATGACCATCTCGTCGAGCGAGATTCGCCGCAACATGACCATCCTGCTGGATGACGATCTGTACCAGATTCTCGACTGGCAGCACCGGCAGGCTCCGAAGGCTCCGCCCACGCTCACTCTCAAGGTGCGGCAGATCAGCACGGGGAACGTGTACGAGCGAAAGCTGCCTGGCAATCAGAAGCTGACTGCGGCGCCAACCGAGCGGCGGTCGATCCAGTACCTCTATGCCGAGGGCGATCTCTTCACGTTCATGGACAACGAGACGTATGACCAGTTCCAGATGCCGGAGAGCCTTCTGGGCGATGCCTTGAAGTACATCCAGGAAGGCGATTCGGTTGAGGCGCTCTTCTATAACGAGAATCCTGTGCTGGTGGAGCTTCCACCGTCTGTGATCCTTGAGATCGCGCAGACCGAGCCTGGAATCCGAGGCGACACGCAGAGCGGAGCGAACAAGCCTGCCACGACCAACACTGGCCTCACGCTGCAGGTGCC
This sequence comes from Dehalococcoidia bacterium, assembly GCA_028281895.1. GTDB lineage: Bacteria > Chloroflexota > Dehalococcoidia > Lucifugimonadales > Lucifugimonadaceae > JAJCYX01. The sequence goes on along the minus strand of JANQIZ010000168.1, from coordinate 17,315 downwards.
TCTGTTCGTGAACCAGGGCGATCGCATCTCGATCAGCACTTCGACCGGCGAGTATCTCGGCCGCGCCGACTAGCCTGGCCTGAGCCTCTGCGACTGATAGAGTTCTTTCTCCACTGCTGAGCGCCTCGGCTTCATCGAGCGTGCGAACTGATCTGCAGCCTGGAGAGAACTTCACTTGGTCGATAGCCCAGACCTCTCGCCTTCCGAAACGATCTACTCGGTTTCCCAGGTCAGCGCTCTCATCAAGAGCTACCTGGAAGCCAGTCCTGCGCTGTCCGATCTCACGGTCAGTGGCGAGGTTTCGAACTATCGCCACCCTTCGTCCGGACATCACTACTTCACGCTGCGCGATGCTGAGTCGGCGCTGAGCTGCGTCATGTTCAGGTACGGGCGTGGAGGCGAGTTCCTCTCAGACGGCTCGCAAGTGGTGGTTCATGGAAAGGTCTCCGTCTACACCGCCCGCGGAGACATGCAGCTTTACGTCGATCGGGTGCAGCCAGACGGCATAGGCGCGCTGCAGCAGGCGTTCGAGGAGATGCGAGCGCGGCTTGAGCGAGAAGGACTGTTCGATCCGGCTCGCAAACGGCAGTTGCCTGACTATCCGGCCAGAATAGCGGCCATCACCTCGCCGAGTGGAGCTGTGATTCAGGACATCACCAACGTGCTATCCCGAAGGTATCCGCTGGCCGAGCTGATTCTCATTCCATCGGCGGTACAGGGCGAATCCGCCGCTCAGGAGATCGTGCAGGGAATCTCAGCGCTGGATGCGATCGGGGATATCGATGTCGCAATCCTGGCTCGCGGCGGAGGATCACTGGAAGATCTCTGGCCATTCAATGAAGAGATGGTGGCGAGGGCGATCTTTGGCTCTCCCGTGCCGATCATCAGCGCAGTTGGCCACGAGACCGACTACACAATCGCCGATTTCGTCGCTGACCTGCGGGCACCCACGCCTTCTGCGGCTGCCGAGATGGTGGCTCCGGATGTCTACGATCTCTCGCGTGATGTCGCCGGTTACGCGGCATACATGCAGCAGTCGATCACTCGCTTGATAGGAGATCGCCGCACGCAACTCGACTTCATGCTTGATCGGATGGAGGTGCGTGGGCCGGACACAGAGGCTCCGAGGCAGAGGATCGAGGATCTGCTGACGCGGGCAAAGCTCGCAGCATCGCGCCAGGTCGATGCTCATCGACAAGATGTGCGACGGCTAGAGGCACAGCTCATCGCTCTCGGACCTCGCCAGATTCTTGCACGCGGATACTCGATCGTCAGAGTCAAGGGCGGAGCTGTCGCAGCAGCGACAGGCGATGTCTCTGTTGGCGACGAATTGCAGATAACGCTTACAGACGGCGAAGTCGATGCCACTGCAAATGCCGTGCGCTCGGCTGCCGAAGACGACGGGCAGCGTTAGACTTCACTGTGCGTCTGCGGAACAGGGTTCCGAGCAGCATTACAAACGCATCAAAGCAGCCGGACCGCCACATGCCAAGGCAACCTTCGAACTCAACAGATTCTGCAAAAGCCAGCTCACGAGCAGCCACGTTCGAGTCGTCGTTCAAGCGGCTTGAGGAGGTGGTGCGCCGCCTCGAAGAGGGCCAGCTGACCCTGGACGAGTCGTCGAAGCTGTTTGAGGAAGGTATGACTCTCGCCCGCAAGTGCAACGAGCTGCTGACCAACGCCGAACTGAAGATCACCCGCCTGAAGTCGAACTTCGCCGAGCAGATGAACCTCGTTCCTGACGAGGACATCGATGCGGACACCTTCGAAGATGAAGAGGACGAAGATTGACGACAGGTCCTCTACGCCTCGGCTGGTTCTCGACCGGCAACGGCGAAGGCTCATACGGCCTGCTCAAGGCAACGCTCGATGCCATCGATTCCGGTGAGTTGAACGCGAGCATCGAGTTTGTGTTCTGCAATCGCGAGAAAGGCCAGGCAGTCGGATCTGATCGCTTCATCGATTTCACAGAATCGCGGGGCATTCCCACGATCACGCTTTCGTCTCGCCGATTCCGCAGAGAGCACGACAACCGTCGCTGGGCGGAACTGCGGGAAGAGTTCGACCGTGCCGTGCTCGAACTGATCGAGCCGTATCAAGTAGACCTCACGGTAAACGCCGGCTACATGCTGATCGCCCCGCTGCTCTGCCGTGTGCACTTGATGATCAACCTCCACCCGGCCCTTCCAGATGGCCCTGCCGGCATGTGGCAGAACGTGATCTGGGAACTGATCGAGAGCGGCGCAGATGAGACTGGCGCGATGGTTCATATCGTGACTGAGGAGGTCGATGGCGGCCCGGTGCTTTCGACCTGCAGATTCCCCACGCACGGCCCGGCAACGAGCGCCGAGTGGTCAGCGCTGGCTGGCAAGGACGCTGCCGAAATAAGAGCGTCTGAAGGCGAGGACAACAGTCTCTTCAAGGCGATCCGGCAGGCTGGACTGGAGAGAGAGCGTCCGCTCGTAGTAGAAACGCTCAAGGCGATCGCAGAGGGGCGGATCAGCCTGGACGATGCAGAGGATCGCCCTGCGATCGACCTGTCCGGCGAAGTGGAGAGCCGGATTTCCCGGCCCTGAGAGTTCGCCTGAGCCATATAGCAGCAGAACCCGAAACGCCCCGCTGCACTGGCGGGGCGCTTCGAATCTTCTTAGTTACGAGTATCAGGCAGCTGTCTGGCGGTGCGGCGGCAGCTTGGCGTCCAGCCTCTCGCCTGACTCATCGAGAATCTTCGGCCACGTCTCCTGCGTGACCGTCTCTCCATCGACTATGCATTGCTTTACGCCCGTCATCGACGGAAGCTCGTACATCACGTCGATCAGCAACTCTTCAACGATTGAGCGCAGGCCTCGTGCGCCAGCCTTTCGTTCCTTAGCGACCGCAGCGGTGCTGGAAAGCGCTGAATCTTCGAACACAAGCTCTACGCCGTCCATCTTGAAGAGCGCCTCATACTGCCGCACAAGAGCGTTCTTTGGCTCCTTCAGGACACGGATCAGCTCGTCCTGAGTCAGGTCTGACAGGCCGACCACGAGCGGAACTCGGCCGATGAACTCAGGTATGAACCCGAACTGCATCAGGTCTGCCGCTGCCACACCGGTGTAGTCGACATTATCGCCATCTGCAGCCCGTGTGGACTTGGCCCCAAATCCGAGGTTCGACTCGGTTCCAGCCGCCTTCTTGCGAAGAATCTCCTCCAGCCCCTCGAACGCGCCGCCAAGCACGAACAGGATGTTGGAGGTGTCGATCTGGATGAACTCCTGGTGAGGGTGCTTACGGCCGCCCTGCGGCGGCACGTTCACAACCGCGCCCTCGAGGATTTTCAATAGAGCCTGCTGGACGCCCTCACCGGAAACGTCTCGCGTGATCGACGGGTTTGCGCCCTTGCGAGCGATCTTGTCGACCTCGTCGATGTAGATGATGCCCTGCTCCGCACGAGCCATGTCGAACTCGGCGTTCTGGATCAGCCTCAGCAGGATGTTCTCTACGTCCTCGCCAACGTAGCCGGCCTCTGTGAGAGATGTGGCATCGGAGATAGCGAACGGCACATCGAGGATGCGGGCCAGCGTCTGCGCCAGGTGCGTCTTTCCACAACCGGTCGGACCTACGAGAAGCATGTTCGTCTTCTGCAGCTCCACATCCGGGTCTTCGGTGCCGAACCAGATGCGTTTGTAGTGGTTGTAGACGCCAACGCTGATGACGCGCTTGGCCCGTTCCTGGCCGATCACGTACTCGTTCAACCGCTCGAATATCTCTCGAGGAGTCGTTGGCTTGGACTGCGGCGTCACGACAGGACGGTCATCAGAGATGATCTGCTGGCACCGTCCAACGCACTCGTTGCAGATGAAGATCTTTGATGGACCTGCAATCAAGCGCTTGACCGCGTCCTGCGGCTTGCCGCAGAAAGAGCAGTCGTATGCGTCGTGTTCGCCGTTACTGTGAGAGTCAGCCATTCAATACCTGCTGCCGGGAGACAACTGATTATTGGTCACCGATAGTGTTCCACCGGGTAAGGGATTACTTGCCCGTGCCGTTGGAACTCCCCTCTTTCGCCTGGCCTTTGTCTTTTTCGGCCACCTTCAAGACCTCATCAATGAGGCCGTATTCTGCGGCTTGATCAGCGCTCAGCCAGAAGTCACGATCCATGTCTCTGGCGACACGCTCGTAGCTCTGGCCCGTGGTGTCAGCGACGATCTGCCTCAGCGAATCCTGGAGCCTGAGAACTTCCCTGGCGTGGATCTCGATGTCTGAGGCCTGTCCCTGGGTGCCACTGAGCGGCTGGTGCATATGTACGGTCGCGTTTGGCAGAGCGAACCGCTTACCCGGCTCACCGGCAGTGAGCAGGATAGTGCCAAAGCTGGCGCAGAGGCCAACTGAGATTGTCGATACATCACACGGTACCGAGCGAATCGTGTCGTAGATCGCCATCCCCGAGTAGACCTCGCCACCCGGCGAGTTGATGTACAGGCTGATGTCGCGATCAGGGTCTTCAGAAGCGAGGTACAGCAACTGGGCGACGATCAGGTTTGCCACCTGGGCGTTGATTGGCGTGCCGAGAAAAACGATGCGCTCTTTGAGCAACAGGGAGTAGATGTCATACGCCCTCTCGCCGCGAGCGCCTGTCTCGATGACCATCGGGACGATGGACTGCGGCACCTGTGGCGTCCACATCTCGGTTCCTGGCATCTGGCTGGTCAGTCTCGACATTTCTTCTGCTGCTCCGCTCAACTGTGAACTAAGGCCGGGATTAAACAATTCGGTCCACTCTTTCGATGCTTGAGGCCTGGTGCTACGGGGTTGCGCTACGTGCTTGCTTTTTCGGCCCCACCATCAGCCGTTTCTTCATTCTTAGCTGCTTCTGGAGCCTTCTTCGCCTTTGCCTTTGTCGCCTTTTTGGCGGTCTTTCGGGCTTTTGGCTTTGAGCCGTTCGTCTTCGTCTGGGCCAGTTCAATGGCCTTCTCGATGGCCTTCCGGCGCTTGAGCACCGAGATCACTGCCGGCCGTTCAGATTCTGTATCTACCTCGTGATCGTGTCCCTCGTGCTGCGAAGCCCAGACCTTGAGCTCTTCCTCAATCTCGTCTTCCGTCGGCTCAATCCCCTCCGCCTCTGCCAGCCGATCCATGATCAGCGTCCGCTTCACCCTGCTTTCAGCCGTCTCCTTGGCGTCATCAACCATCTCTTCGCTGGATTTCCCTGTCTGAGCGATGTACTGCTCAAACGAGATGTTGTACTGGGCCAGCGTGTTCTGCTGCTCTCGCAGGATGTGCTCGGCCTCGTGTTCCAGCATAAGCGGAGAAAGCTCAAACTCCGAGCGCTCAACCAGCGCATCGACGACTTTCTCCTGGAGTGATTCTTTCAGAGCCTGCTGTGATCTGGATTCGAGGTTTTCGCGAATGCGGCTGCGAAGGTCTGCAACTGTATTAATGCCTTCGCCCAGTCCTTTCACCAAGTCGTCGCTGAGTTCCGGCAGGTTCTTTTCACGGATTCGAGAGACCGAAACGCTGAATTCTGCCGTCTTGCCGGCCAGTTCAGGCCTGTTGAAATCATCTGGAATCTCGATGGAGAAGTCCTTCGATCCACCGGACTCGATGCCAGCCAGCTCGGCCGAGAAGCCTGGAACAGGGTTCGGATTGTCCGAATCGGCGAGGTACTCAGAGTCGGTCTGCTCTACGAAGCTCTCGCCATCGACCGTTCCGTTGACCGAGAAGGTGATGAGATCGCCAGCTTCAACAGGGCGCTCAACATCGTCCCATGAAGCGTTGGCTTCAACGAGCCTCTGGACGCCCTCCTCCACCTCGTCATCAGTGACCTTTTCTGCCTTGTCGTCGAAATGGATATCCGAGTAGTCGCCAAGCGTTGCTACAGGAGGAAGCGGCACGGTGGCATCGATCTTGACGACGGGGTCACGCTCGACGATGGAAACACGCGGTGTGGCAGATGCCTCGATTCCCTGTTCTTCGACCGCGTCGCTCACTGCGGCAGGCACAAGTGATTCGATGGCCTCTTCAAGGAGGTACTCACGGCCTACAAAGCGCTCGACAACCGAGCGAGGCGCCTTGCCTTTTCGGAATCCAGGGATGTTCACACGAGAGGCCACTCGCTGGTGAGCGCGTCCCATGTGCTGCTCCAGCAGCCCGTCGTCTACCTCAATGTGGAGAACGGTCTCGCGGTCTTGTGTCTCTCCTTGGGTAACCTTCAAGCAAACAACTCCAGGCTGGATCAGTATGGTCTGGTCAACTCCGCTTGCCGGGCGCGCTAAGCGACGCAAGCAGTCAACTGCGGGAAATCGTGCCAATCATTCTAGCTCAACGAAACGCGAAGGCGGCCTTCCCGGCACTTCAGGGGCTCTATCTGAACGATACGCACGGCTACTCTTCATCCGTAATAACCGCAATATGCAGTTCAGCAAGCTGCTCTTCTCCGATGGACGAAGGCGCTTCGAACATCGGGTCAGAGGCCGACTGAGTCTTCGGGAACGCAATCACGTCCCGTATTGAAGTCTCGTTGGCGATCAGCGCCACAAGGCGATCCAGTCCGAGGCCCATGCCGCCGTGCGGTGGAGCGCCGTACTCGAAAGCCCTCAGCAGGTGCCCGAATCGCTCACTAATCTCGTCTTCGCTGTAGCCGATGACGTTGAAGACCCGCAACTGGAGCTTCGGGTCATGAATGCGGATACTCCCGCTGCCCAGTTCCCAGCCATTGCATACAAGGTCGAAGAGATCGGCATGCACCGCGCCGGGATCGGACTCCAGAAACTCGATGTGCTCCTCCCTTGGCGCAGAGAACACATGATGAGCTGGAGACCAGCGCTTCCATTCCTCGTCCCACTCAAACAACGGGAAATCCGTCACCCACAGGAACGAGAACTCGTTCGGGTCGGCAAGCTCAAGCCTGCGTCCCATCTCAAGCCGCAGCTCGCCAAGAACCCGGTTCACCATCTTTTCGTCACCTGCGACGATAAGAATGAGATCTCCGGGCGCAGCACCTGTCTCTCGTGCGATGTCCTTGATCACGTCGATCGACATGAACCGGTTGAGCGGACCTCGCACCTGCTCCTCTGTGAGGGAGTCGATAGATTCGGCGGATTCGTCAATGGCGATGAAGACAAGGCCCATAGCGCCGAAGCGCTTGGCCAGCTCGATCAAATCATCTGTCTGCCGACGCCCATAGCCGGCGCAACCGGGCACCGCGATTCCGCGGATAGACCCGCCGTCTGAGGCAACCGACTGAAACACACGCGCTTCTGAGCGAGCGGCAATCTCAGTGATCGTCGACAGCTCCATGCCAAAGCGCATGTCCGGCTTGTCGGTCCCGAACCTGCTCATGGCCTCCGCGTAGGTGAGCCGTGGGAACGGCTCAGGCACACTGGCATCCGGCCGGGTCTCCGAGATGATCCGGCTGTAGAGCGCCTCGACCACATCGGTCACATCCTGCTGGTGAACGAAGCTCATCTCAAAGTCAAGCTGCGTATGCTCAGGCTGCCTGTCGGCTCGCAGATCCTCGTCGCGGAAGCAGCGTGCGATCTGGAAGTAGCGCTCGATGCCGGAGACCATCAGGATCTGCTTGAGTTGCTGCGGAGACTGCGGCAGTGCGTAGAACTCTCCCGGATGAACCCTGCTAGGCACGACATAGTCGCGAGCGCCTTCTGGTGTGCTCTTGATGAGAATCGGTGTCTCGATCTGGGTGAAATCCCGGCGAGTCATCTCGTCCCAGATGATCCCTGTGACCTTGTGTCTCAGGCGCAGGTTCTTCTGCATGTTCTGGCGTCGCAGATCGATGTAGCGATACTGGAGCCTGAGATCCTCTGAGACGTTGATGTCATCGTCGACTTCGAACGGAGGTGTGAGTGCGCTGTTGAGAACGTTCAACTCTTCGGCGACAAGCTCAACCTGGCCGGTGTCGAGGTTCGGGTTCTCTGCGCCTTCAAGGCGGCTGTTCACCTTACCGCGCACCTGCACTACCCACTCTGAGCGGAGCGACTCGGCAAGACGGTGGGCATCTGCGGAGACCTCGGGGTTGAAGACCACCTGGAGAAGGCCTGACCTATCTCGCAGGTCGATGAAGATCAGGTTGCCGTGATCTCGACGCCTGTTCACCCACCCAGCGACGATTATCTCTGTTCCAACGTCAGATTTACGCGGTGATCCGCAGTCCGTGTCTTTATGCAATTGATTGCCCCCTGTGGCGGCGAATATGAGTGAAGGATCAGTATCGGAGAGGCGGGGCTACCGCTCCGTATTTGCGTACCTGATCTGACGATCCTCAGCCCGCCGGTCAGCGGCCTTCCAGAGAAGAGCAGCCGTAAGCGCGGCGAGCATCACCTTGACCAGGTCTCCGGGGATGAACGGGTACATGCCAGCGCTGAATAGCTCGCCTTCAGCCGGCCATCCCAGGTCAAAGACCGCAAGCCATATCAAACCCGGCCCGTAGACGAGCAGGCTGGCTAGCAGCATCGCCCAGAGCGACGATCCGCGATTCCAGCCGCGCTGAGAGAGGAAGCCGGTCACCCCGGAAGCCAGAATGAAGCCAATCAGATAGCCGCCCGTGAGGCCGTGGGCGATGTAGTTCCATCCGCCGTTGCCGCTCTGGAACACGGGAATCCCCGCCATTCCGGCAACGTAGTAGATAACGGCCGAGAGCAGACCCCAGCGGAAGCCGAGAAGCCCGCCAGTCATGAGGACGCCGTAGACCTGGAAGGTTATCGGGACAGGGTTGTCTGGAAGAAAGAACCTTGCCTGGGCGAGCAAAGCGGTAACGCCTGCCATCGCTATGGCCGCTGCCAGCCTGTGCCATATGGTGGCAGAGGGGAACAGGGAATCGAACAGGGATTTCCCGTTGAAGCCAGGCAGCGATCGAAGCCGCGCCGAGGCGGTGCGTCCAGCGTTGGTAACAGCAGTTGATTGCAAACTGAGCCTCCGTCTGGCCAGAGTTCACATGCAGCTAAGCCCCGTCAATTCGATCCTGACCGGGCTTATCCGGATTCGAGTCAAAAAAGAGTACCACCGACGGCCGGCGGTGGTACCTGTCAATTCATTGCCTGCTAGAGAAGTCGACCGGGTCGAGGCTAGACGGGGATACCGTACTCGCGCTTGGTGACGGCGAGGTTCACAAAGGTCTCGGTTCGCCGGACGCCAGGGATCGCTCCGATCTTCTCACGAAGGAAGACACCGAGCTCTTCCGCAGATGGAAGGGTGGCCCAGGCGAACACGTCATAGGTTCCAGTGGTGACGGCAACCCAGCGAGTGTGCTGGAGAGAGGAAAGCTTCTCTGCAACTGCGTCGACCTGGTCAGGGTCAACCTGCACGCCGATGATCGCCTCTGAGTCGTAGCCGAGCTTGCCCGGGTCAGGAAGAGCGACCACGTTGATGATCTTGTCCTGGATGAGACGCTTCAGGCGGCGTCGCACGGTTCCTTCGCTTACGCCAACGTCTCTGGCGATTCTCGCGTTTGATGCTCTTCCGTTCGCTTCGAGAAGCGCAATAATCTTGCGGTCAAGGGCGTCCATAGGTTGAGTGTCCTCCCGGATCTTTCGATTTGCGGTTAAGATAGTTTGTGCAATCTATCACGCAGTATTGATCTCAATTTGTCGTAAAGCGCAACTTAGCGGGCGCGTATCGACATAACCTTCCTGCAACATTCCATGATACGCAGGATTTCGTCAAAGTAAATCCCTGAAAGCAAAAAAACTCGTCATTCATCAAACGGGCGGGCCGGTTCGGGTGACTTTCGATGACGAACTGCATCCAATAGACTTGTAGTTACCAAAGTTCTTGCGCGGTTTCGGCCGGGCGCCTGGACATTCAGGGCGCAGCCAGGGCCAATGCCTAATACGTAACTGGAGGACCGAATGGTCTCAGAGCAGAACAGCGTTCAGACTGTGATTGAGTTCACTGACGCGGCGGTGAGCAAGCTCGCCGAAGTGCTCAAAGAGCAGGAAGCGGTCGATTCATACCTTCGAATCGCTGTGACACAGAACCCGAACGGCGGGATCGAGTATGTCTTTGGCCTGGAAGAAGAGGCCGGTGAGTCTGATGCGGTGATCGAGTCTGGCGACATCAAGGCGCTGGTCGATGCGGACAGCAGCCCGCTCCTCACAGGTTCGAGCATCGACTATGTCGAAGGGTTTGAGCGATCAGGCTTCGTGATCTCCAACCCCAACTTCATGGGTGGAGGCTGCGCTTGCGGCGGCGGTGGTTGCGGCTGCGGCGGCTAACAGAACGCCGAACCGGTCCAGATGTGAAACACGTGCCCCTCTTGCGCAGGCAAGGGGGGTTCGTATAATCCGCTCGTGCTGGCGTCGCATTGGACTGCCAGCGACCACGAAGATCACTCAAAGAGTCATAGCCGCGTCGGGAATGCGTGCGCGGCCTGCAGGAGTTCCAGGGTAATGACCTACATCATCGCCAAAGACTGCGTAGACGTCATGGATGGCGCCTGTGTGGATGTGTGCCCAGTTGACTGCATCTACTCAAAGCCGGGCGACAACCAGCTCTTCATCAGCCCAGATGAGTGTATCGACTGCGCGGCTTGCGAACCGGTCTGCCCTGTTAACGCCATCTTCCCTGAAGACCAGGTGCCGGAAGACCAGCAGGAGTTCATCAAGCTCAACTACGAGTACGACTACGACAGTTCTGAGCCGGGCCTGAATACTCAGTAGCCAGGATCACATCACGAACCAAAAGAGCCCCGGTCGTCTGGCCGGGGCTCTTTCTGTGATCGACACATGATCAGCCAAGCGCTGAAAGGGCTTCGGCAATCGGCATGTTGATCGTGGTGAAGATCGGCGTTTCGGAGAGGGTGAACTGCGCAGCCGGAACTTCGCGCAGATCCATGACAAGCGAAACGAAATCGGACGGATCGTCCATCTCGAAGCCCACCACGAACTCGGGATCGTCCAGCCCGAACGAATAGGTGGTGTTGATCTTGACCATCGGGTAGTTGTGGCCCATCCTGAAGTGGTCGTTCATCATCTTCTGGCGCTCTTCCATGGACTTCTCGTACCAGAGGCGAGTCTTGACCATCGGATAGATGATGAAGTACCTGTAGTCGTCCTTCAGATCCGGGCTGCCGCCACCGTGCTTGTAGCGGGTCTTTCGTCGAACCGACAGATACGAGTGCGGCTCGTCCAGGTAAGCTGCGAGATGAGTCGAGTTGATGCGCTTAGCCGTTTCGTGAAACGTCTCGACCGTCGGCGAGTTCTGCAGCAGCATGAAATCGACATCTGCACGCGTCCCAACAGTCGAATAGCTCCTCAAGTTGCCGGATGCCCCGAGCTCTTCGACCACCGAAGCGAACTCGGACCTTGAGTCTTCTTTCTCTTTGACCGAAAGGGATCGCCAGGCTCGGTCAAGCTTGAAGAAGCTGAACTTAACGAAGTCTTCGTACTCGATATCAGGCATATATATACCGCCGGTCAGGACTACTGTAGGTGGCTACAACAATGTGTCGATGAGATGCTTAGTGTAAGAGTGTAGGAAGCGCCGGACCACAGCTCGCGTGAAGAGAGCGTTGAGACTTGAGCCCGGTAAGAAGGGTGCCGATGCCACAGGTGGATGATAGAGACCGCAATTCAGACGACGGGACGGGAAAGGTCTGGGAACAGATCGGCGAGATCCTGGAGAAGGAAGAGCGGGCAGCGCCTGAGAAGATCCAGATCGCAAAGCCTACGGCGCCGAGGCGCGCTCGAAGCAGCGGTCTGCCGATCTGGTATCCGACGCCTGAGAAGCTGATCGCTCTCGGAATCGGCCTGATGGTGCTGGCGGTCATTCTCAGGCAGGCCGTGCTGCCGTTGACACTGGGCGGGTTCGTCCTGGCAGGAATCGGCTACTACATGATCGTGATGCGCAAGCGCCGTGCGAAATGGGGTGCGCCCACAGGCCGGCGATCTGACGACACTGTTCAATACTGGCGTGGCCGCCCGGTTAATCGGTCAGCCCCACCGGCCAGTGCCAAGAAGCGGGACGGGAACATCATCGAGTTCCCTGGCGCTGGAGATAAGAATCGCCGCAGGTTCGGCCGCAAGCGCTAGCCGTTAGCAGGTAACACGCTAGCGGGTCACACGATTCCGGCTAGGGAATATCGGTCCCGAATTCGACCAGTAGTCCGTTGATGTCACGGACGTACGCGACGGTCTGTCCCCATGGCTTCTTCTCAGGCTCCGAGACCGGCGCAGCCCCGGCTCCTACAGCTCTGTCGAACGCCGCCTGTACGTCGTCCACAGCGAAGCCGAGTTCGAACGCCTGAGGCCTTTCAGAAGCGTCCAGCGGCGTGACTCCACCGTCGATTGCCGCATCAGACATGTGCTGAGCAGCAAAGCCAATCCTGGTGTCGCCAGTTTCCAGTTCGCCGTACGACGTATCTTCCGCCACGAATCGGCGGCTCAAGCCGAGCGCGGATTCATAGAACCGAATCGTCGCCTCAACGTCTGGAACATAGACGATCGTCCACCGCAGCTTCATTTGGTAGCTCCTGTGCCTTGATTCAAACCCTCATGCTGGATCACAGGCCGTACCAAATCAAAGCGCCCTGTCTTAGCTGACAGGGCGCTCTTGATCTATCCGGTTTCGAGTAGCCAGCCTAGACGGCGCACTCGCCTTCGCCACGCTCCAGTTTGTACAGAACCGTCTTGCCCCAGTCCATGTATGTATTGATGTGATCGCGGTCCAGCGGGCCGATCTCGGTCTTGAACTGACCGAACATCTCCTCGAACGGAGCAACGCCGACTCGATCGACGAAGTCGTTGAACTTCTCACCGTCGTTCCGGTTCTCAGTGTAGTAAGCGAGGATGCTCTTGAGAGCCTCAGGAGCCTTCTTCGCAGGCACCCGTGCCTTAACCCGGTGCCCCACCCGCACATCGCCGTCCTCGTAGTTTCCTGCGAGGAACATCTCGTACGCGGGCACCTGGCCGCCAGGCGCCTTCATAACTGCGCCGTGGAAGCCGATGTTTGCGATGTGATGCTGGCCACAAGAGTTGGGGCATCCACTCGCTTTGATGTGCAGCGACGAAACGTCAGGGTCGCCCAGGTCCATCTCGTCAAGCGTCTCGCCGAGAGCCTTGTTGAGCCCCATCGAAGACGTGATGCCCAGCTTGCAGGAATCGGTGCCAGGGCAGGTCACGATATCCCTGATCGTCTCACGTCCAGCAGCGGCGAAGCCGATCTTGCCAAGCGCCGTGTACATATCGAACAGCGACTCGGTTCTGACCCACCGGAACACCATGTTCTGCTGCTGGTCGATGCGGACACGGCCTCCAGCGAACTGGCGAGCCACATCGGCCAGCTGGCCCCACTGCTCAGCGTAGATGTCGCCACGCTCGATGCGGGTGTACACGAGGTTGAAGCCTTCCTGCTTCTGGGCAACCACGTTGGTCGCCTTCCATGCGTCATATGCCGCATCGCCTGTTGGCTCAGGAGTCGCATCGGAAGGAACTGCCGGGGCATCGGCCTCTTCATCCTCGATCCACATCAGCGCATCTAGGTTGATCGGCTTGTTCGCCCACTCGCCCTTGAGCTCCTCATTCACCATCTCTCGGAATGTGTCGATTCCAAGGCGCTCGATGGTGAACTTGATCCGAGCCTTCATCAGGTTCTTGCGCTCTTCATCCTGGCGGTTGTAGATACGCAGAGCCGCCTCGGCGTACCTGATGAAATCCTCAACAGGCACGAACTCCTCGAGAGTCTTCGCCATGCGAGGCATGATCGAAAGACCGCCACCGAGCACGATCTTGAAGCCCTTCTTGCCGTCTTTGATCCTGGCGATGAAGCCAACATCGTGAATCGGCGTCATCGCGACATCTTTTTCAGAGCCAGAGAAGGCTGTCTTCGATTTGCGCGGCATCATCTGCGTGGTCGGGTGCCTGAGGAAGTGGCGGGCATATGCGGCCACGTACGGCGTTACATCAAACACCTCGTCGGGGTCGACTCCAGCATTGGGCGGAGCAACGACGTTTCGAACGGTGTTGCCGCAAGCCTCACGAGAGGTAAGTCCGACATCACCGAGGGTCCGAAGCAGATCAGGCGTCTCGTCGAGCAGCACATGGTGGTACTGAACGTTCTCACGAGTCGTAAGGTGGCCTTTCTTAAGCGGGGCATACTGCTCGGCGATCTCGCCAAGGACATCCATCTGGTCGGCTGTCAGTCCGCCGAACGGAGCCTTGACTCGAACCATCTGCCTGTCCGGCTGTCGCTGACCGTACACGCCCTGGCGAAGCCTGAAGCGCATAAACTCGGTTTCAGCCCACTCTCCGGACTTGAACCGGTTCTTCTGCGCCTCGAAATCGTCGATCTCCTCAGCGTCGATCTTCATCACGCGCTGCTTATCGGGGTTGGGCACCCAGTTCTCGAACGTGCGCTTTGTGGTGGTCACGTATATCTCCCTGAGTTCGAATGAAGAGTCCAGCCGGCCTATGGACTCAGATGCTGGCAACTGCCTCTGCGTTGCGCCTGTGAAAAGACCCCACGGCTTATCTCGCGGGGTCCTTCGATGAATACCGAAATGTCGCTGCCCCGTTCAGGCGCGTCGACAACAGGTCCAACTGGTGATTTCGGTAATCGCTTTCATCAGGTTCCCAGTTTAGCAACGGCGCAAGTTGCTGGTCAAAACGCGAACTGTACTTGCGGGCAACGCGGTTCTCGGTGACTATAACGCCAATCCCAATTAGTTGTCTGAAGGTCTGAACCTCAACCGGAGGCCCACATCTTGTCTCGTGATACATCGCTCGATGGCATTCACTTTATGCTGCCAACACCCTTCAACCCGGATGCGAGCCTTAACACTGGGCCGTTCAAGCGCCTTGTTGACTGCGCTGTTTCCGCCGGTTGCACAGGCGTCGTCACTCTTGGCGTGATGGGCGAAGCGCATCGTCTATCGGACGAGGAGCGTCGCCAGGTGCAGGACGCGGTCATCTCAGCAGCAGATGGCAGACTCAAAGTCATCGTCGGTGTATCGAGCCAGAGCGGCATCGATGCTGCTTTGAGAGCGAAAGAGGCTGAAAAGGCAGGGGCGACCGCCGTCATGGCGTCACCGCCAACGCTCGCCAGATCGAATGATGCCGTGGTATTCGCCTACTACTCGAAGATCGAAGAAGCAGATGCGTTGCCGATGGTCGTGCAGGACCTGCCCGAGCAGACCGGCGTTCACATGTCACCCGGCTTCATCGCAAAACTGAACAGTGAACTGCCTTCCGCAAGATTCCTCAAGCTTGAAGACCCGCCGACGCCACAGAAGGTCACGCAGGTCATTGAGTCGACTGGCGGCGGAATGTCGATCTTCGGCGGTCTCGGAGGAGCCTTTCTGTTCGAGGAGTTGAGGAGAGGCGCGGCTGGAACGATGACCGGCTTCGCATACACGGAAGTGCTTGTTGCTATTCACCGCAGGATGACAGCTGGCGATACCGAGGGGGCGAGGGCCATCTTCTACCGGTGGCTGCCGCTGATCCGATACGAAAACACGGCAGGCATCAGTCTGAGCATCCGCAAACACCTGATGGCGAAGCGGGGCCTGCTCGACACGCCTGATGTGCGCCCGCCTACGCCGTCGATCGGCCCCGACACGCTGGAAGAACTTGATGACCTGCTTGGTTCCTTAGACCTTGATCTCAGCAAGCTCTAGACCATCGGCCACTCGCATTGCGGCACAAGTGCGGCTGCATGACGACCGAAACTGATAACTTTGTTGCGACGTATCGGATGGCAACTGGCTTCGAGAACGAGAAGAAATCGACCTGGCCATGACCAACGAGGATCAGGACAGCCCGAACACCGTCGAACACGCGTACTGTGCCCACTGCGGCACGGAAAACCCGCGCGACGCTTATTCGTGTGACAGGTGCGGCGAGCGGATCACATACCCGGATCCCATGAAGCCGCCGCCCATGGGCCTTGTCGAATGTCCTCGCTGCGTCACTCCAAACGAGTCGCACGCTTCTTATTGCGTCAACTGCGGATCGGATCTTGCAGACGGAGCACGGGTCACAGTGTTCGGTGGAGGCGCGGCCCGCGGACGCCAGGTGCCTCACTCGCCTCCCGGTGGGATCAGGCTCCGAAATCGCGAGCACCAGCAGGACGATGCTGACCGTCGTGCGGTTGATGACTCCTCCCGGTGGAACGATCCAGACCAAGCCCGCGGCAAGGACTCCGATCGCGATGCTGAGCTGCAGCGTTTGCGAGCGGAGGCGACGAGGGCCAGAGCCGCAGACAGGCAGCGCCAGATCGAGGAAGAGAACAGCCGCCCTAACGATTCCGGCAGCCGAACAGCGAAGCTGCCCGAGTCAGCCCGCGGCTGGAACACCGCCGCCTTCCTGCTAAGTCCGCTCTGGGGACCAGCCAATGGCGTATGGCTAGGAATCGTCGGACTGCTGTTCCTGTTCATTCCCATCGACCTGAATCTCAGGCTGCTCATGTACTTCGCGTTCGGCGCTTACATGGGCATCAGGGGCAACGAGATGGCCTGGAGAGCAAGGCGATGGCCATCTCTGGCGCACTTTAGGCGAGTGCAACAGCAGTGGATGCTGGTGGCGCTGGTAGTGAATCTGATCGCGCTGACGGTAGTCGTGATCGTCATGAGCGGCTAGACAGGCGCTGACGCCCGTCCCGTCACTGAATCTGCAATCCAGTCGCCTGCAAGGTTGATCGCAAGCGCCATCAAGGCCAGTGCGACTCCGGGCCAGATCACGAGCCACGGAGCGCTGTACATATAGATCTGCACATCGCCTCCCAGCAGTCCACCCAGAGTCAAGCGTCCCGGCAGAACACCAAGGAACGCCAGCGCGGCCTCGACGAGCACAGCGACAGCGGCCTGGCTCGCCACAACAACGGCCCAGGGTCCAAGCGCATTGGGCGCAAGATGCCTTAAGACGATCCTGATCGTCGAGGCTCCACTGATCCTGGCCGCGGCAACGTAGCCAGATCCACTCTGTTCGATCCCTGCGGCACGGGCGACTCGTAGCGACAACGGAGCGAACGCCACCGCGATGGCAAATGAGA
This sequence comes from Dehalococcoidia bacterium, assembly GCA_028281895.1. Taxonomy (GTDB): domain Bacteria; phylum Chloroflexota; class Dehalococcoidia; order Lucifugimonadales; family Lucifugimonadaceae; genus JAJCYX01. The sequence continues at coordinate 338 of JANQIZ010000168.1, read as the reverse complement.
CGGCCCAGAACGAGTTTCCTGATGCCGCAGCGACTGCCAGCGCGAGCACAAGCAGAGGCATGGCCATCACAGCATCGACAAGGCGTTGCAGAAGAAGATCGAACCGGCCACTGATGTAGCCGCTGAAAAGCCCCAGAACGCCAGCGCCAATTCCTGAGACGGCGAGCACCACCAGAACCGTCACAAGCGAGTTACGAGCGCCAGTACTGATGCGGCTTAGCTGGTCACGGCCCAGGTGATCCGTTCCAAGGAGTCCTGTCGTGTCGGGAGAGCGCAGTATTCGTGAAAGGTCCTGTTGCGACGGCTCGGGCGTGAGAGCGGGGCCTATGATCGCCAGG
>JANQIZ010000246.1 GCA_028281895.1 Dehalococcoidia bacterium | reverse complement strand
ATCGTCACCGCGTCTGAGCCTCGCATCTTGTCTGTGAGAGCGACGCCAACAGCGTGCGGAAGTTGCGTGGCGACAACGTTTGAGAAGGAGAACAGGTCGACTCTCGGGTGGGCGCCATGCAGCGGAAACTGCCGTGCGCCGCTCATGGGATCATCGACCTTGGCCAGGAATCCGCTCAGCAGCTCGTGCGGTGTGGTTCCAAGGCCGAGCATGACGGTGAACTGCCGGTAGTAGATCAGGAAGTGGTCTATATCTGGATCGAGAGCCTTCACAGTTCCGATCTGCGAGGCTTCGTGTCCCTGGGCTGAGGCCGCTATTGCGGCTTTGCCCTGCCGATTGAGCAGCCAGACCCTCTCGTCGAGATTTCTGCTCAGGACCATCGTCCTGTACATGGCGATCAGGTCTTCGTTTGAGAGCGCGGGTGGCAGGGCGAACTCGCTTTCATCGGGCCGGTGTTCAGGCTGGCGATTATACGGAGCAATGCCCGGTAATAGCTGATCTGGAGCCTGTGGATGAGACAGGCTAAGACCAAATCTGGGATACCCGCGTTGCTCGTTATACTGCTCTGGATGTTGCGGGTCGTCGATTCGCGCACATTGATTCAAGCCGGGTCTTCCCGTGCCTGTTCGCATATTGCTCATCACCTTTACTGGAGAAGCGCATGAGACGCCTGTTCGCAACTGTTCTGCTCTCTGCCACCGCCCTTGTGGCCGTGGCCTGCGGGTCTGACGAAGATCCGGGCTCCGGTTCGCAGCAGAACGGTCTGCCTGCAGCAACGGCGACCCCTGCGCCTGCCGGGCGAATGCTGCAGGCGGGTGACAGCCCGGCGCCTCCGTCAGACGCGCTGGATACCAGCAAGTCCTACACGGCGACGTTCAAGACGGAAAAGGGAGATTTCGTCGTCGAACTGCTCGATGACATTGCTCCTTCGTACGTGGAGAACTTCGTCAATCTCTCCCGCATCGGCTTCTACGATGGCGTCACGTTCCACAGGGTCATAGCCGACTTCATGGCCCAGGGTGGAGACCCGACTGGGACTGGAGCAGGTGGTCCTGGCTATCGCTTCCGTGACGATTTTCACCCGGACATGAGGCACGATTCGGCTGGCACTCTCTCGATGGCGAATGCTGGACTGAACACCAATGGCAGCCAGTTCTTCATCACATTCGGAGAGACTTCGTTCCTCGACCCGTACACCGCAGACGGCTCTGAAAAGAACTGCGCCAGCCGCAACGTCTCTTGCCATGCTGTCTTCGGAAAGGTGATTGAGGGCATGGATGTGGTGCTGTCGATCAGGCTCCGAGATCCGGGTTCCGATCCTCAGCCGGGCGACACGATCAACACTATTGAGATCACAGAGAGCTAGGCTGAGACGGATCAGCAAACAACTACGAAGAAAGGACCTCAATTGCCCGAAGAACTTGGACCGCCAAAGGGTGATCTGGACATAAGTAAGTCATACTCCGCGACCTTCAAGACGGCGCGGGGAGAGTTCGATGTGCAGCTCTACGCTGACGGCGCACCGCGAACAGTCGAGAACTTCATCAACCTGGCCAATGCAGGCTTCTACAACGGAACGACGTTTCATCGGGTGATCCCCGGATTCATGGCTCAGGGAGGCGATCCGACGGGCACTGGCAGCGGCGGTCCGGGTTACAGGTTCGAGGACGAGTTCAACCGCTCGCTCGGTCATGATTCGGCGGGGATACTGTCGATGGCGAATGCTGGACCAAACACCAATGGCAGCCAGTTCTTCATCACTCACGGGCCAACTCCGCACCTCGATGGCGCTCACACCGTTTTCGGGAAGGTGGTCAAGGGGATGGATGTTGTGCTGAGCATCCGGGAGCGGGATCCGATGAGCGACCCGAATCCTGGCGATGAGTTGGTGGGAATCGAGATTTCGGTCGACTAGCAGCCTGAGAACGACAGACGCGAAGACGGGCAGGGAATCTTTCCCCTGCCCGTCTTTTTTGTTGCTTTGCTCTGGTCTAGTCGTCTGCAGGTGCGAAGGCGAGGCTTGTGCGCGGCCTGCGCTCGGTGGTGAATGTGAGCAGCTTGCCGCGAACTCCGAGCCAGACGTCTGGTCCAAGCTGCACCTGTGGCGGTGCAGGCCTGGAGTTGACTCTCAGGCTCGGGATGTTGTCGTTGGCCGCGTAGTGGAGCTCAACGCCTGACCTGCTGAACTTGAAGTAGCCAGAGTCGAACGGCAGTCCGCGAATCTCCGAAGCCTGAACCGTGTCGGTTGCCCTCAAGCGCCTGATGAAGCCGCGGTTGAGGTTGCTAAAGTCCACCAGCAGGTTGTCCTGGTCGTCGTAGATGAAGCCAAACGGCTTGACCTTCCTCGACTGAACAATGACTATGATGAGCCCGAGTAGCACTGCCACGCCAATCGCCGACCATGCCCAGATCGGCAGTCCGAACACGAGGAACGGCTCCGGCGTGATCGTGGCGTTGGTCGAGATCGCAGGGCTCGTTGCGATGAAGCTCCGGCCGAGGTAATCGGTGGTCAGCGTCACTGCAACCGAGTAGTCGCCCGATGCAGGCAGAGCGCCTACGACATCGAAAGCGAAGGCCATGCCAGGTTCTGGCTCGCTGCGGGGAACGACGCTACCGGTCGTTTCACCGTCTGCGCTTACGACCCGGACGTCGAACGCCTCTGGCGAGGCCAGGTACGGGAAGTCTCCGACAAACGTCTCAATTGTCGCCATCGTAGCTTCATCACCCTCGTGGATGTTCACATCGAACATTCGAGTGACACGCACAACGGGGAACTCTTCGGTCTTGAAGGTTCCGACGGCAGCGAGGCTGGAGTTGAGGTTGTCCCAGTCCATCACAAGCGAGACATCGTTCACACCCTGGGCTTCTGGAGCCGGGATTCGAAGGGAGAAGATCCCGTCTCCGGCAGTAGCGTCACCGGCCAGACCCTGGTCGTTCATCTCGTAGACGGTCGTGATCCCGCCCGCCTCACGCACGGTCGCCGTGATTCGAGTACCAGGAACCGATACAGGCTCACCATCGATAACTGAGGCGGCTGTGAGGAGTCCGGGCTCGCCGAGAGGCAGCGGAGCCTGATCGATCAACTGAACTGAGAGCGGAGTGCGTGCATCGACGCCAGTCACCAGCTTGCCGCGTTCGCCAGAGCCGGTGGCTGTCCACTCTCCTGCGACGGGGTTGGTGATGCTGTAGATCACAACGTTCGGCGACTCGATCACTTCGACGTTCTCGAGGTTGGCCGTGACGTTGCTGCCACTGGGCCGGAAGAGAGCTACTTCTGTGCCCTCGCTGAACCTGAGG
>JANQIZ010000031.1 GCA_028281895.1 Dehalococcoidia bacterium | reverse complement strand
TACATACCGATGCCGCCCAGGCAGCAGGGAAACTGTCACTGGACACGCGGTCACTGAGTGTCGATCTGCTATCGCTTACCGGTCACAAGATCTATGCGCCCAAGGGCATTGGAGTGCTGTTCGTAGATCGCAACACACCCATCGAGCCGTTGTTGAGCGGCGGAGGCCAGGAGAGACAGCGGCGGTCCGGCACCGAGAACGTGCCATACATCGTCGCCATGGGAGTCGCCCTCGAACTGGCCGAAGCTGAGCGAGAGGAGTTCGTCACTCGAACGGGAAGCCTCCGCGACAGGATTGAGCGTCAGGTCATGGACAGGCTGCCTGGCACGAAGCTGAACGGACGCCCGGATCATCGGATCGCAAACATAACCAACCTTTCGTTTCCGGGAGTGCAGGGTGAGCCGGTGCTGCTTGGTCTTGATTTCAAGGACATAGCTGCATCATCAGGCTCCGCATGCAGCTCTGCATCCGTCGAGCCATCGCATGTCCTGACTGCGATGGGCCTTTCTGAGGAGCTTGCCGTCGGATCGGTGCGAATCTCGCTTGGCAAAGACTCGACAGACTCAGACGCAGATGCTGCGATAGATGCGATTCCAGAGATTGTCGAGCGGCTGAGATCGATGTAGCAGGCCTGTTGCTGAACTTGATGCGGCAATGCAGCTACAATTGCCTGCTGGCCCGAGTAAATGAATCCGTGATCACTGGTGATACGAACAACCTCGTGACAGAAAAGAGCTGCTAACCCGATAGCAGTCAGACCGTTTGACGGAGACCGAATTGACCGAAGAGAAGCAAGAAGGCACGACCGACGCGGACCAGCAGGATCAGTCCGTTGACGCCACAACTACCGACGTCGCGACGACCCCGGCGAAGGAATCTTCTGAAGACGCCAGCGAAAAGGCGTGGAAAGAGTTTCCTACGCAGGTTGAGGCTGCGTTGGAGTACGCGCGGACCAACACATACGACTACGGTCCCAGCCTTCGCGACGCGAAGATCGAACACAAGGTAGTCAGCGCTGAGGCCATGAGCGAGAGGATCACTCGCGTCGTCCTTGAGTACTGGCCGACTGAGAAGTTCAAAGGCCAGTCAGGATCAGAGTTCCTCGACGTCGACGATACCGGCGCCATCCAGGTTCGCAGGCAGCTGCGGACACCCAAAGAGAGCATGCCCTGGGTTCTTGTCGGTGCTGCTGCGCTGTCCGTCGTCGCCGCTCTTGTGCTCGTGCCATTGATCTTTCTCGCAAATGACAGCCCCGATCCAACATTCGTCGCAGGCCGCACGATCTTTGTTAAGTCGGAACAGCCGAGAGTCGTCTCCTATGTCACCTACCAGGGGAATGACTCAACGGACACGCCAAGGACATGGATCATCGTGCCTGAAGGCCAGGAGACTGCGATCGCATACGTCGAGCTTCAGATCTTCAACGAGACTTCTGGAGTGGTGACGCTGGCGATTGACGGCGATGCTGCCGAGCTTACGACCGAGGACGGCATCACTGTCCAGCCTGTAGACATGACGAACCGCGCTCTATGGCCCGCTGAGGATGCTGTTCTCGACCCTCGCCTCGAAGTCTTCGAGCTTCCGCTGTGGGGTGACAAGAGCCTGGAGTCAGGATTCAGCATCCGCGGGTTCATGGCATTCGAAGTGCCAAAGGGCAGCGAGATAGCGTCTCTGCGCTGGGCCGCCACGGACGTCGCCAACATCCGCTACTAGGACTCCCCGGCAATCTCGTCCGGATCCAGCTTCGCAGACGAGGGAATCGCGTCTAGAATCCGGCGATGCCCGACGCGAAACAAGAGAAGGCTCCAGCGCTCAAGAAGCCTGCGACTAAGAAGTCGGCGAGATCGCGCGGCCGGCTTTCGCCGGGCCGCAGACAGTACCTGGAGTTCAAGCAGCAGTACCAGGACGCCCTGCTGTTGTTCCGCATGGGCGACTTCTATGAGACCTTCGACTCCGATGCTGAGAAGATGGCCGAGATCCTGGACATCGCGCTGACATCACGCGATGTAGGCGGTGGAGTCAAATCGGCGCTGGCCGGCATCCCTCACCACGCGCTCGATGGCTACCTTCCCCGGCTCGTGAAGTCCGGTCTCAAGATCGCTATCGCAGAGCAGGTTTCTGACGCGGCAGCCTCGAAGGGAATCGTCGATAGGGCGGTAGTGCGAGTGGTGACTCCGGGCACGGTCCAGGAGCCAGGTCTCCTCGAAGCGGAGCGCAACAACTACCTTGCCGCTGCGGTCAGCGACGGCTCCTCAGCCGGCCTGGCTTACATCGACATCTCGACCAGCGAGTTCGTGACATCGTCGCTTCCGCTCGCTGACCTGGGCAGAGAGGTGGATCGTCTCGCCCCTTCAGAGCTGCTTGTCGACGGCGTGACCAGAGACCATCTCGAAGGCCAGTGGGACGGCAAGGCGGGCAGCGCATCTGTGCTGCGGAACATGGACGAATCGAGGATCGATGCCGAGCTTGCCAGCAGTCTGCTGAAGCGGCATTTCGATGTCGAGACGCTCGAGGCGTTTGGGTGTGCCGAATCACCTGTTGCGACTCTTGCCGCAGGAGCGATCGTCGATTTCCTGGCAGAGACGCAGCTTGGCGCGTTGCCCCAGGTCACCTCTCTTCGCACGGTTAGCTATGACTCGTATATGCAGCTGGACAGGCGGGCGCTGCGTGACCTCGAAGTGCTTGAATCGTCGACCGGCAGAAGCGATGCCCCGACTCTGCTCTCTACGGTCGATCACACCCGTACCGGCCCCGGCGCGCGCATGTTGCGAAGCTGGCTGGCGCGGCCACTGATGGATGTGGCAAAGATCGTCCAGCGACAGGATGCGCTGCAGGAGTTCGTGGATGACGGCACGAAGCGTGCAAGCGTGCGGGAGACTCTGCGCGGCTTCGCCGA
>JANQIZ010000314.1 GCA_028281895.1 Dehalococcoidia bacterium | reverse complement strand
TTCCAAATTTCAGCTTCGTGCCGAGCAATGACCAAATCTCGCGCCACCATCTACCTACAAATTGTGGCCCCCGGTCTGTATGTATTGAACGAGGCACTCCGTGCAGCTTGACCACGGGGGCGATACCCAGGATTTCTGGGACGCGGTAGCCACGACATCGATTCCCCACGCGTCGACAGCTATCGGCATTCCACCAGCCGAGGAGACGGCGTCTACGAGTATCAGAGCGTCTGACTCTTCGTGGATCATTCTGCACAGCTCTTCAAGCGGGTTCGAAACGCCTGTCGAACTCTCGTTGTGGGTGAGCACCACAGCCTTCGTGCCGTCCATGCCTCGGAGCGCCTCACGGACCTTTTCAGGATCAGCCGCCTGTCCGAGTTCGAACTCCAGCCGCGTGACGTCTGCTCCGTAGGCCTCGGCGATCTCACGGAACCGTTCTCCAAAGACGCCGACCGAGATCGCCAGGACCTTATCTCCGGGTGAGATGGTATTGACGATGGCTGTCTCCATCGCGCCAGTTCCCGATGCCGTGATGAAGTAGACATCGTTCTGCGTCATGAAGACCGTGCGGAGGTTGGCCGTCATGCGGTCCAGCATGTCTGCGTATTCAGGACCGCGATGGTTGATCATCTGCGATCCGACGAGTTCAAGCACGTCTTCCGGTAGTGGGACTGGTCCCGGGATTCTGAGGTTTGGCTCTTTGCCGTTTGTCACTGTTCGGTCCTGGCGGTTGGCCTCGCGGCCGGTAGTTTCATGTTTCGATTTTCACGGAGATGAATTCTACGCGTTCAGTGCTCACCGGTCGCCCCGTGTGGTAGATGAATCGCGTGAATTCTCTGGCTACTGGTGGTCGGGCGCCAGCCAGATCAGGTCATGGCTCTTCTTGCCACGCTGAACCACCATCACCTGGCCATCGATGAAATCGTCGGCTGTGAGCTGGCGCAGGGGATCGGTCTCGACGGCTCCGTTTATCTTGACGGCTCCCTGGGAGACGAGCCTGCGCAGCTCTGATGACGACGAGATCATGCCGCCTCCGTTGACAGTGACGGCGCTTGCCAGTGTGATGCCGGAGCTTAGGTCTTCCGGGCTGAGCATTCCGTGGCTTGCCTCGGTGAGCGCGCCGCGTAGCTCGCGAGGAGAGAGCGTGCGGAGGTCATCCTCGAAGAGCGCCTTCGTGACTCTGCGCGCCTCGGTGAGACCCTGGTCTCCGTGGACCATCCGGGTCACCTCTGCCGCCAGTGCCTGCTGCGCTTCTCTCTCACGCGGCGCGGACTCAACGGCCCCCGCAAGCTCCTCGATCTGTTCTCGGCTGAGCAGTGTGAACAGCTTCAGGTACGGAACGGCGTCGGCATCTGCGGTGTTGAAGAAGAACTGGTAGAGCCGGTAGGGCGATGTCTGCTCTGGATCAAGGGTGGGCGCGCCGCCGACGCTCTTGCCGAACTTCTCACCGGTGGCGGTGGTGATGAGAGGGTAGGCGATTGCGTGTGCGGGCAGATCAGCAGCCTGGAGCCGCGACAGGTCGTTACCAGAGCGAGCGGTATCGCTGCCGTGCACTCGTCGAATCAGGTCGACGCCGCCCAGGATGTTGCCCCACTGATCCGAACCGCCCATCTGGAACTTGCAGTTGTGTTCCTCGTACAGGCGCAGGTAGTCGTAGGCCTGGAGCAGCTGGTAGCTGAACTCGGTGAAAGAGATGCCGGAGTCGCGCTCCATCCGCGAGCGGACCGATTCGCGGCCGAGCATCGTGCTTACAGAGAAGTGCTTGCCAACGTCTCGCAAGAAGTCGATCAGGCTGACCTTGTTGAGCCAGTCGCCGTTGTTGATCACCGAAGCCTTGTTCGAAGTCTCCTCTGAGAAGTCGAGGAAGCGCTCCAACTGGCGCTGTATCCCTGCGACGTTCTCTTCGATCTGATCCGGCGTCAGTAGTGGCCGTTCCTCGCTCTTGCCACTAGGATCGCCGATCATCCCTGTGCCGCCGCCCACGATTCCGATCGGCGTGTGGCCGTGCTGCTGCATCCGGACAAGGCCCATGATCGGCACAAGATTGCCGACATGCAGGCTGACCGCAGTGGGATCGAAGCCTGCGTAGCAGGTGACCTTCTCTCTGGCCAGCACATCGCGAGCGCCGGGAGTCGACTCGGCGATCGCATCCCGCCACTTCAGATCATCAAATGCGTTCTCGAATTCGGTCGTCATATAGCGCCACTCAATGCAGAACGTGTGTCTGAAACGTCCCTGTTCATCTGGTCGATCAGTGCATCGACCCCGTCAAATTTGATCTCGCCCCGCAGCCTTTCGACGAACTCCAGCCGGACGTTCCGCCCGTAGAGATCCTCATCGAAATCAAGCACATACGATTCGATCTTCCGCTCGCCGCCGCCGAACGTTGGGCGAATACCTATCGAGGTTGCCGCCATGTGCCGCTCGCCGTTTATCGACACTATGGATGCATAGATGCCGTCTGCGGGCACCGCAAGGGTTTCTGAAGGCTCGATGTTGGCTGTCGGAAAACCGAGCTCTCTGCCGCGTCGGTCGCCCGTGACTACCTTGCCGTCTATGCAGTAGTTCCTGCCGAGCATACTGGCAGCGCTCTGGACATCGCCTTCGGATAGCGCGCCGCGTATAGCCGAGCTCGAGACGGTTCTGCCGTTCCATTCCACTGCAGGCGCTTCAAGAACGCGCATTCCAGCCGATGACGCATGCTCGGTGATGGTGCCGGCGGTCACACGGTCGTTGCCGATGGTCGCGCCCGGTCCGGTCACCAGGAGCCTCACGTCGGCCACGCTGCGCAGCATGTCGATGAAGGCACGGGCCGGCTGGGCCTGCAGAGCAGAGTCGAAATCGACTGGCAGCACGTTCTCAACCCCGATCTCTCTGAGCAGGTCAATCCGGTGCTCGAGGGTCGCCAGGTAGGCGACCCTCGAAGCAGGATCGATGATCGAGCGAGGTGGCCGGCGGAATGTGACGGCCACAGAGATCAGGTCACTGTTAGCCGCCTCAGTCTTCAAGACCTCGAGCAGCCGCCTGTGGCCCCTGTGGACGCCGTCGAAGGTGCCAAGCGTCACGGCAGACGGCCCGCCGAGGCTGAGCCCCGAGAGCTTCTGTTCCAGTTCGCTCATTCTGGCAACGGCCTCCCGCCGGTAGGAGACTGGATCAGGTGTTTACCGGAGTCCGGCTCTGCAGCGCGGACGCAGCATCGCGAACCAGGCCGGCGGTCGTATCCCAGTCGATGCAGGCGTCGGTGATAGATACACCGTACTCCAGCTTCGACGGGTCGCCATTGGCCTTCTGAGCTCCGGCGTTCAGGTGGCTCTCCAGCATGATCCCCGCGATGTCCCTCGTGCCGCTGGTGATCTGGCTGATGATGTCCCTGAACACAACGGGCTGCCGCCTGTGGTCCTTGCCGGAGTTGGCGTGGGAACAGTCGATCACGATGTGCGGCTCGAAGCCAGCGGACTTGAGCAGGGATGCTGCACGAGACACAGCCGTCGGGTCGTAGTTTGGACCTGACGAGCCGCCTCGGAGAACCACGTGGCCGCCCTCGTTTCCATTGGTCTTGACGATCGAGACCAGCCCGTCGTCCTCGACAGAGAGGAATACATGCGGCTCACGCGCCGCGACCATTGCGTCAACAGCTATCTGCAGCGATCCGCCGGTGCCGTTCTTGAATCCGATCGGCATGCTTAGGCCAGATGCCAGCTGCCGGTGGGTCTGGCTTTCGACCGTCCGTGCCCCGATGGCGCCCCAGCAGACGGCATCTGCGAGGTACTGCGGAGTGATCGGGTCGAGCCACTCGGTTGCTGTCGGCAGGCCGAGATCGAGCACGTTCAGCAGGAACTCCCGAGCCGTCGTCAGACCATGTGCCACATCGAACGTGCCGTTCAGATGAGGGTCGTTGATGAGACCCTTCCAGCCGACGGTAGTTCGAGGCTTCTCGAAGTAGACCCGCATGACGAGGAGGACGTTGTCCTTCACCTCATCAGCGAGCTTTGCCAGGCGGCCCGCGTACTCCAGGCCGGCCTTCGTGTCATGGATCGAGCAAGGGCCGGTGATAAGCAGCAGCCTGTCGTCCTTGCCGGTCACGACGTCCTCGATCGCCTGTCTTCCCTTAGCCACCGTGTCGGTCATCTGCGGCGTCAGCGGAAGGCGCTCTGTGAACTGCTTGGGCGTCTCAAGGTGCGTGATGCTATCGATATTCAGGTTTTTTATCTGAGGCATTTCTCTATCTCTTCGCCAAGGGCGCATTTCGCCGCTCGGGTCACTTGTTCTGGTTCAGGATGTGCACGCTGCTGCTTGAGAAAGCGCAGGTGCGGGGCGGATTGAGGACATCGGATGCAGACTGTCTAGCTGCGATAGCGATGCCCGCGCGTAAAGTGCCTGTTAAAAGCGAATGCGGCGCTATAGAGGTGCGCCGCAGAAGGGAAGCGATAGATACCAGCGGAATGAGCCCGTTGGCTTTCAGCGAGTGTATCCAGGATATGGCTGTTGCTGAGTTTCATTTCCGTTGGTCATGCCCGTCACTGGGCAGAAGACAGGTCTGCGCGAAGGCGCACAGCGTCCTTCAAGTATACGTGTTTTATCTCTGACTGCGAATGGTCGGTGTTCCAGAACATAAGGATGCGGATGCAGAGTGACTGCGCGCCGGGGCGATCGATCTCGACGGCGTTCAGCAGTGGCACGTACTTCCAACCGAGCGATTCCCGGGCTGCGACGGCAGGGAACTCGGCGACCAGGTCCGGGCTTGTTGTGAACTGGACAGCCGCCAGATCTTCGGCGTCGATATCGTTTTGCGAGAGCATCTCTTTGAGAAGCTCGGTCGTGGCCTCGACTACAGAATCACGCTCATTGGCGTCCGCAGTTGTGGCTCCTCTGACTCCGCGCACCATCATGGATTCAAGCCCTTCGTTTTGCCGAGACGATCTGCCGTCGAACAGGACGGCACGGCGGGCTATTTTGCCACGACTTCCCGCTGAGTGCCGGGAATCACGCTCCGGACGAACTCACCGGCTCGCTCAGGAGCCGACTCAGCAGGGCCGTCAGCCATGGCGTTGATCAGCGCGCTGCCGATGACAACACCCTCTGCGTAGCTGGCGACAGCGCTGACATGCTCTGTAGTCGAGATGCCGAACCCGACAGCCACCGGCAGGTCTGTGTTCGATCTGACCCTTGCTACGAGGTCTTCCACGCGCTCGCTCATAGTCGCCCTTGCTCCCGTTACGCCCAGAACGGAGATGCAGTAGACGAAGCCGGATGCGCGCTTCATCGCTTCGGCGATGCTCTCGTCGGTCGAGGTCAGCGCCATCAGCGGAACGAGCGCGATGCCGTTGCGGTCGCACTCGTCCAGCAGCGGACCTGCCTCTGGAGTTGGGAGGTCGGGAACGATCAGGCCGTCTGCGCCTGTGTCGGCAACAGCCTTGCAGTACTCGGCGAGCCCGAAGGCCAGTATCGGGTTGTAGTAGCCCATGAGGACGATCGGCTTATCCACACCGGCAGCGCGTGCCTGGCGGACCGCATCGAGGTAGGTCTCTGGAGTCGTGCCCGCGACTAGAGCGGCGTGGCTGGACTTCTGGATCGATGGGCCTTCGGCCAGCGGGTCGCTGAAAGGCGCTCCCAGCTCAATCACATCTGCGCCGGCTTCGACGATGGCCTGGATGGCGGGGACCGTTGAATCAAGCGACGGATATCCGGATGTCACGAACGGTATCAGAGCAGCTCTGTTCTCCAAAGCGGCCTGCTCAAATGCTGCGCGTATGCGTTCTTTGCCGTTCAAGTCCTGTCCCCGAGTCTCTTGTTGCTACTGTGACTCCTGCCACACAGCCACGATAGCCAGCGTGTTGTGCAGCGTGTGAGCCACGATGGGTGGCCAGATGGATCCAGTCTTAAGGTACACCCAACCAAAGGCCAGTCCCAGCAGGAACGTTGGCACATACAGTCCCGGCTCGATGTGAAAAAGCGCGAAGATGCCTGAGCTGACGAGAAGGGCTGGAAAGGCGCCCATGTGCCGCCTGATGCCGCCGAGCAGGAATCCTCTAAAGAAGATCTCTTCGACCACCGGTCCCCAGAGGCCGACGAGCAGCCATGCGACTGCGAGGCTTCCTCCAGCGATCTCAAGCACTGGTGTTGCGTTGTCAGGCGGCGCGATGGTTTCGACATCCGAGACCAGTCGCACCCATATCTCTACTCCGACCAGCGCCACGATCCATGCTGCGGGCGCGTAGAGGAACGCGAATTGCGACGATGGCGGCACGAATCCGAGATCGGTGAGTGGGCGGCGATGTTTCTTTGAGACATAGAGCCAGGCGAGGCCGAACGGGACACCGGAGAGGATCGCCGCTTCGATGAATGACTGCGACAGTCCGAGTACGTTGGTTCCGCCGCCTCCTGAAGCGATGTGAACGGCGACATTGGCTGTGATGGCAATGGCTAGAAGCGTCGACGAGATTCCGAGCGGCAGCCGGGTCACCCTGGCGAGGGCAAACGTCACTGCGGCTGAGCCGAGCGCGCCTGCGATGAACGAGACTGGTGAATCTTCTCCATTGGACTGAAAGGCATCGACAGTTGCGCCGGCAAATGCGACTACGGCGCTTGCGGTGATGGCGAGTCCCACCGCTCCGGCGATGTCGATCGGTCCCCACCGGCCGCGTTCGTCATCTGGCATCGGTGTGCCAGAGGATGCAGGCTGCAGTTGTCTCAGGTCTGGTTCTCGCACTGCGATTCGGCGCTCAGGAATTGTCACCCGTCCAGGTGACGTCGCCGAACAGGTCGCTTCGCCTGGGCTTGCTCGAAAACAGCTCAAACTCCTGCCGGGAGCTCTCGATCGTGGTCGAATCTCCATGCCCGGGCAGAACTACGGTGTTCTCTGGAAGCGGCAGCAAGAGCGATTCGATGCTGGAGACGATCTGGCTGAACGCCTCTGCCGAGCCGCTCTTGCCGGGCCCGCCCGGAAAGAGGGTGTCTCCGGTAAATACGTGTGGGGTTGAGCCAGGCGATTCGGACGGCAGCATGTAGCAGGTCGATCCCGGGGTGTGTCCGGGTGTCGATATCCCTCTCAGGCTGATGTCTCCGGCGGTCACGAAGTTTCCGTCCGAGACATCGATCAGGCCGGCAGGCGGCGACATGACGGCGTGGGCGTCATCCGCTCCAATGCCAACGCTGACCCTGAAGTTGCTCAGCACATGATCGAAGCCCTGGAGGTGGTCGAGGTGATTATGCGTGATGAGCACCGCCTGTACATCGGTCTGTTTGGCTGCTTCGACCAACTCGAACGGACGGTCGGGTGTGTCGATGATCACGCTGTGGTTTGTGCGCCTGCATGTGAGCAGGTAGGCGTTGTTCTCGAACCCGGAAACGAAGCTCTGGATTGTCCAGAGATCACCTTCATAGACGGTCGCCATGATCCACCTCGCTGCGGCTCCATGCTCCGAAAATCAACCTTAGCGGAGATCGGTTGAGAACAGAAACGGCGCCGAACAACTCGGCGCCGTTTCAAGGTTTCTACAAGACCAGTGCCTAGCCTGGCGTCGGTTCCGGCTCAGGCTCCTGCGCCGGACCTTCCTGCTCGTCCTCATCAAGGTCGGCAGGCTCAGGCGCTGCGGTCGAAGTTGGAGTGAACCGCGGCGCGCTGACCGATGCGGGGTCCTTGCCTTCCATCAGCTCCTTGAACTCGGACGACTCGATCGTCTCGTGCTCAAGGAGGTAGTTGGCGAGGGCATCCAGCTCCTTGTCGTGCTCCGTGAGGATTCGCCTGGCGTTCTCATCACCCTCCCGCAGCAGGCGGTCGATCTCATCGTCGATGACCACCTCGGTTCGCAGCGAGTAGTCGCGCTCCTCAGCCATCTCGCGGCCAAGGAAGATCGCTCCTCCCTCGCGCTTGCCGAGCATGCGCATGCCGAGCTTTTCGCTCATGCCGAACTGCGTGACCATTCCGCGGGCGATCTTCGTCGCCTGTTCGATATCGCTCGATGCGCCGGTTGTCACCTTGCCGAACTTGATCTCCTCCGCCGCACGTCCGCCCATGGCCGAGGCGATCATCGCCTCCAGCTCTGGCCGGGTCTGCAGAGAGGCGTCTTTTTGCTCGTACCTGGTGAATCCGCCGGCGTGACCGCGGGAGATGATGGACATCTTGCCGATGCCCTTTCCTTCTGGCATGAAGTGGGAGACCATCGCATGTCCCGCCTCGTGGTAGGCCACGAGAGCCTTCTCCTCTTCACTCATCACCTTGCTCTTGCGGGCAGGTCCCATGCTGACCCTGTCGATCGCCTCGGTCAGCTCGTGGAGGCCGATGGTCTTCAGGTTCCTACGAGCGGCCAGCAGCGCCGCCTCGTTGATCAGGTTCGCAAGGTCGGCTCCGGAGAAGCCGGGCGTCTGCCGGGCGATGTCCTGCATATCGACATCACGCTGTATCGGCTTGCCCTTGGCATGCACATCGAGGATCGCCGTCCGGCCTCGCAGGTCCGGGTTGTCGATCGTCACGCGCCTGTCGAATCGTCCTGGCCTCAGCAGGGCAGGGTCGAGAATGTCAGGGCGGTTGGTCGCTGCGATCACGATCACGTTCGTGCTCGTGTCGAAGCCATCCATCTCAACAAGAATCTGGTTAAGTGTCTGCTCGCGCTCGTCGTGACCACCGCCAAGTCCGGCGCCGCGGTGGCGACCAACAGCGTCGATCTCATCCACGAAGATGATGCACGGGGCGTGGCGCTTTGCCTGGTCGAACAGATCGCGCACTCGTGAAGCTCCGACACCGACGAACATCTCTACGAACTCCGAGCCGGAGATCGAGAAGAAGGGCACTCCCGCCTCGCCGGCTACTGCGCGGGCGAGTAGAGTCTTACCGGTTCCGGGAGGACCGAAGAGAAGCACTCCCTTTGGAATGCGGGCTCCAAGAGCCTGGAACCTCTCCGGGTATTTCAGGAACTCGACGACTTCCTCCAGCTCCTCTTTCGCTTCCGGTACTCCTGCGACGTCGAAGAACGTAACGGTCGCCTTGGTGCCAACGAACATGCGCGCTCGTGAGCGGCCGAAGCTCATGGTCTGGTTATTGCTTCCCTGGGCCTGCCTCATGATGAAGATCAGGAAGCCGAACATCAGGAGGAAGGGCAGAACCCCGATGAGGATGCCTATGAAGGTGCTGAAGCCGCTGGAGCCCTGGGGGTCGAGCGTGTAGTTGGTGGTTGGCACTTCGGCGTTTGAGAGCATCTCGAACAGCGAGATATTAGATTCCTTGCGTGCCTTGAAAGACTGGTTGCCAAACGTGGCGGTGACATCGTCGCCACGCACCTCGATCTCGACTGGGCTTCCTGCGGTGTTGCTCCTCGCCAGCTCGATGATCTGTGTGATTGGCACTTCCTGCGGCCCGCCGATCGAGGAACGGCTGAAGATCAGGAATGCCGTGATTACGATCACGACGATGAGAAGGTAGACGAGGCTGTTGCGCATCCAGCGATTAGACATATTCGCTTCTTGGTCTAGCTGGGGGTTGAGACCCGAGTGCTGCGGCGCACCGGGCGAAGGCGGGTTACGCCTGTTTCAGTGAGTGGGCTGTGCGGGCAATGAAACCAAACTAATCTTAGCATGGGCACAGGGTCTGCCCGTCTTTCCGACATCGGTTAATACGGCTTGCACTCAGTCGAAGTTTCGTTGAGGTTCGAGTGCCGTATTGGTATGATGGAATTCTGCCCGCGAAAGATGTAATGCCCGGTGCGCGTGTAAAAGACGCGCTGCAGAAGCGTCCCAACTGGAACGAGGCCAGGGGAGCGCAGCCGGATTCAGTCCCGGTCCAGGAGCCACGCCAATACCGAGAGATTACCGTTCAAACAGACGCATTCGCGCACCCCAGGTGCGGGTTATCCGGGGAGAGACCGGAACCGAATCTGAAGTGATGCAGCTTGAAGACGCGCTGGCGCTGGCGGAAGAGCTTAGCCTTGATCTTGTTGAGGTTGGGCCAAATCAGAATCCTCCGGTTTGCCGATT
>JANQIZ010000291.1 GCA_028281895.1 Dehalococcoidia bacterium | reverse complement strand
TTCTAGCTCCATGACCGAGCCCAGCTCGTTGTACCAGGTTCCTGAGATATCCATGGCCATCACCTCGCCCTTCACGAAAATGTGAGAACCGAACGGTTGAAACTATGCCTGGCACTATAGCAGCACGACGATTTCATGCACTAAGCAGGCGATTCCTGGTTCACAACCACCTAATCCGGCTACTCTTAGGGCGGGAATACGGCATTATTGCTCACCTCAGCAGGAGTATCCGGCCGCCGGGCCTTCCGGCCTCACCAGATTGACCAGCCACCGTCTACAACTATCTCCTGGCCGGTAATCCAGTTGCCTGCATCGGATGCGAGCAGCGCGACGGTGCCGACGAGGTCTGTCGGGACACCGGTGCGCTGAAGCGCGTTCATCTGGCGAAAAGTTTCGACCTGATCGGGATCGGTGGTGTCCTTTGGGATCTGGCCGGGGCTGACGCAGTTCACCGTTATGCCATGCTGCCCGTACTCGGCGGCCAGGGCACGTGTGAGGTTCAGCACCCCACCCTTGGCTGCGAGGTACGGCGGGCCCGAGCGCTTGAATCGCTCGTTGTAGATGCGGATGTCCATCGCAAGCGTTGCGCCGATAGACCCAAGAGTGATGATGGAGCCTCGTCTAGCAGGAATCATCACCTTGCCCGCTGCCTGCGCGCAGATGTAGGTGCTCGTGAGATTCGCTTCGAGAGTGTCGCGAAACTCCTGCACATCGCCGTCCGGCGGGTATGAGGTGGTGAACGATCCGCCAGCATTACAGATGAAAGCGTCCAGTCGGCCGTGCTCGTCCATCACCCGCTGGACCAGCGCGTTAACTTGCGCTTCGTCAGTGGCGTCGCAGGCCAGACCAGTCGCTTCGATGTTTTCTGTTCGCAGCTCGGCAGCGACCTCTTCGCAAAGCTCACCGCGGCGCGAGGCGAGATATACAGCAGCGCCAAGCTGCCCGAGCGTCCGGGCCATGTTTGTGCCGAGGTGTGTGCCGCCACCGGTGACGATGGCAGCGCGGCCAGTCATGTCGAAGAGGTCTCTTATGTGCGGAGGCATGGCCGGTATCACCTCTCAAACGCGCGCCGCAGCTTCAGCACGCGCTCCGACGGCGCATAGAAGCCTTGTGGCGCGTACTGCGATGTATGCAGGTAGCACTGAACGCGCACTTCGTCTGAGCCTTCCTCGAATGTGAACAGCCGGCTCATCGGGATCGAGTTGCGGACTCCGTGGTAGCGGGTCAGCGCAGAGACGTTGACGAAGTTCACACCCCACTTTGTCTCGATGTGCGACCGACCTCCGGTGCGATCATCGGGATGTGTGTGCGTATGCGCGCCAAGCCACAGGTCTATCCCAGGGCGATCAGTCGCCGCTTCGCGTTCGGCGAAGTAGTTTTCGAAACGGCCTGAGTCAGGCTCGCCGTCCACGAAGTAGATGAACGACGAACCCTGTGGCGCGCCATCAGGCATGCGGCCGTGGTAGCCCTGGTCGCAGCCTTCGTTTAGACCAGATGCGACCGTCGTTTCCTTGATCATGTGGTGATGGCAGGTGATGACGATGCGGTCGTGGTTGGCTTCGACCTGGTCCCGCCACCAGTCGAAGGTCTCGCCGGTGACCGCGCCTGCCGGGTAGCCGCCGTGCTCTCCCCTGCCGATCGGAGGCGGAAAGTCGTTTCGGTCTGCGAGCATTAGAAACAGGATATTGCCGACCTCGAACGAGTAGCGCTCCCACGTGCCGTTTACCGGGTACTCTCGGCGGGCGTTGTCGACACCTGAGAACTCGGTGCTCTGGCCGGTGGGGTCGATCCACTTCTGGAACCACCACTGCGTCGGCTCACCAGCACGCGACGAGTCGTGGTTACCGATCACGTCGTAGAAGTCTTCGCGCTGATGCTTCGTCGCGGCCCCGTACTGCTCGACGACAAGCCGGCCCTCTTCATCGTCTGGCGGTGTCTGGTTGCCAGAGAAGTCGCCAAGGTTGACCGCCAGGTCCCAGTCAAAGCCGTGCTCTGGATCCTCGGACTGCTGGATCGCCTCGGCCAGGCTTCTCCTGCCGAACCTGATATCTGTGCCTACGTGAGCGTCCGATATCCCCCAGAGGCTCAGGCCGCGCCTGTCATTCTGAGAGGTCAAAGTCTGGTCCTTGATGTGGATGGTTCAGCTTCAGTGGAGTCGATCGCGATTGGCCGAGCCCGCGAACTATGGAGAGTCGGTCATGCAGGCGGCGTATACTGCCGCCGCGGCGGCCACAGGTTACACCCCGCATGAGTCATCACGGGAGCATCAATGCCGGCAATCACGAACGTCGAGTTCAGGCAGTTTTCTGCCCAGCACCACAACGCCCAGCGGAACTGGCTGCTGGTCAAGATCAACACCGACGATCCGAACGTCTATGGCATCGGTGACGCGAGTCCGATGGAGGACGAGGAACAGGTCAAGGGACTGATCTCGGCATGGACCGAGAAGTACCTGGCGGGCAAGGATCCGCTCGATTCCGAGGTGCTGTGGACGACTCTGTACCACGATCCACATGCCCGCGGAGGCAGGCTTGCCACAACGGCTCTGTCCGGCATAGATATCGCGCTATGGGACCTGAAGGGAAAGATCCTTGGTAAGCCTGTCTACCAGCTTCTAGGCGGCGCGCACCGCAAGAAGATCCGCGTCTATGCGAATGGCTGGTACACCAACCCGGGTACGCCGCAGCAGAACGCCGAAGAGGCGAAGAAGGTGGTGGACATGGGCTACACCGCCATGAAGTTCGATCCCTTCGGCCAGACGAACTTCTACAAGATCTCGCTTGAGGAGGCGCAACTCGCCCAGGACCGCGTTGCCGCGGTTCGAGGCGCAGTGGGCCCAAACGTCGACATCCTGGTCGAGGCTCATGCCAAGTTCGACGTGATGAACGCCATTCAGCTTGGCAAGCGGCTCGAGGAGTACAGGCCGCTCTTCTACGAGGAGCCGGTCTCGG
The DNA here is from genome assembly GCA_028281895.1 of Dehalococcoidia bacterium. Classification (GTDB taxonomy): domain Bacteria; phylum Chloroflexota; class Dehalococcoidia; order Lucifugimonadales; family Lucifugimonadaceae; genus JAJCYX01. Next base: position 1,805 of record JANQIZ010000291.1, on the reverse strand, counting down.
AAGAGCGCGTTTCGGAGCTGCTGGAAGTGCGCCGCAAGGTGAACATACCGATCGCCACTGGCGAGAGGCTGTACACGAAATTCCCGTTCGCAGAGATCATCGAGCGACATGCGGCTGACGTTCTGCAGCCGGACATCGCGAACGCGGGCGGCATCACCGAGCTCAAGAAGATCGCCATCATCGCGGAGTCGAAGCACATCACGATGGCCCCTCACAACGTCTGCTCGCCAGTCGGGGCAATGGCGGAGATGCATCTGGACGCTTCGATCATCAATTTTGAGATCCAGGAGTACCACGCCGAGTTCTACACAGAGCACTACTTCACGGTGACGCACGGCTTCACCAGACAACAGGATGGCTACGTGACGCTGGGCGATGCGCCTGGCCTGGGACTGGAGCTGAACGAAGATGAGATCGCCGCTCACCCGCCACTGGTGAAGGTTCATGCAAGGGGCGGAAGCGTGAAGGGGATTTAGGTCCAGACTCAAACACTAGCTTCGCACACCGAACACTAACCACCACAGGTCAACCAGGATCTGGAGACGAAGAGACTGGCTTCGCACGTCGAACACCAATCACCACAGATCAACCTGGACCCGGAGACAAAAAGAAATGATCGAAAATACTATTCTCAAAGCGAACCGTGAGAGCAGGAAAGGGCTGGTCTTTGCGCTGACCTTCCCTTCGCTGCACCTTGTAGAGATGGCGGCGCACGTCGGCTTTGATGCGATCAATCTCGATGGGGAGCACGGCTACTTCAACGAACAGGCGATAGACGACATCTGCAGAGTGGCGAATGGCTACGGGATGTCGGTCACGGCAAGGGTGCCTGACAACTCGGCTTACCAGATCAATCTGTATCTCGACCGCGGCATACAGGGGGTCACCGGTCCGCACATCAACAGCGGAGCGGAAGCGCAGGCGCTGGCTGATGCGTGCCTTTTCCCGCCGCAGGGCAAGCGCTCATGGGGCGGCGGCCGCGGCACCGAGTTCAACGACCAGCGAAAACTGGACGATGCCTACGGTGGAAAGCTGGGCTTCGCAGAGTGGTCCAACAAGAACATGATCGTAGTGGCGCAGATCGAATCGAAGCAGGCGTGGGATAATCTCGATGACATCCTCGCAGTCGAAGGATTGACCGGCGTTACCGGCGGGCCACACGACTTCGCGGCCTCAATGGGTCTGCCGGGGCAGCCCGATCACCCGGATCGCGTGGCGGCGACGCTGGATATCGATAAGCGGGCACGCGCTGCCGGAAAGACCGCTGGCGGTGACATGTCTACGGGCACGGGCGCTGCCGAGATGATGCTTGGCTACGCGCGGGAGTTCGTTGACCAGCATAAGGGCGATGCCTACGGCAGCTAGCGAGTTCGTAGCGCGGGCAGGAGGAAAAGCGGAGCGGTGGTGGAAGCTGTAGCAACCTACGCGGCGACGAAGCGCACTCAAGCACAGGTGCGCAATTCTGGGTTTGGGCGCTCATGGGCGAGGTGCCGCGGCACACCTGTAGCCGTGATCAGGACTCGCACGGTCCGCGAGAGACCAGCCGGGTACAGGACCGGCGTGTCGGAGGAGATGCTGCACGCCGCGTGGCAAAGGGCGGGCCAGCGCTCTGCTTTCCTGAGAGGGCGCGACGGCCATCGCTACCGCGTGATCTATCCCGGCCGTCCAGCGAACGGCGCTGGACCCGATTTCAGAGACGCCGTTCTGCTGCGAGACGATGGGACCCGGGTCGGGGGGCATGTTGAGATTCATGTCCGCACCGCCGACTGGCACAGCCACGGGCACACTGCAGACCCCGCGTACAA
>JANQIZ010000268.1 GCA_028281895.1 Dehalococcoidia bacterium | reverse complement strand
GGCCGCGCCTGGCAACGTCGTCTAGAAACTGCTCGATCTGCGGAGATAGTTCCACTTCGCCGTCAGCGTCTGCCGGCTCGCCTGCATCGCGGTCGTAGTCAGCCTCGAACTTCTTGACCAACTCCTGCAACTCCGGGTTGTTCATCATGGCCGGAGTCACCTGGTTGTACTGCTGTTCGGCCAGCCGCTTCTCGGGCACATCATCACTGAAGCCGTATAGAGCGGAGAGTGCCTGGATGACACGGTGCGCGCCGGCGTAATCGTCTTCCAGCTTCAGGTACAGCGGCAGGTGGACGATGAGCGACAGCGTCTCGACGTTCAGCTCCTTGCGGGCGCGATCGGTGAGCTGGCTCGTCAGGCTGGTCGGTCCCTGGTAGTTGCTGCGGCCCAGACGAACTCCGCTGAAATTCTCAGGGGGAGTGAAGCCGCGCGCCGAGCCGGTGATTGCCAGTGGCCTCGTGTGCGGCACAGAGTCGTACATCCCGCCGATCAGCACATACCTCTCAACATTCAGAGCCTGCAGGAGTTCCAGCACGGAGTCGTTGAAATCTTCGGCATTGGCATGCGGCTCCTGCATATGAAGCAGCACGAGATCATTAGTCGCCGTCGTGGTCTCAGCCGCTCTCCCGGATACGGCAACCGTGTTCGGCACCCGGATCGTCCGCTCGCCGTCGACATAACGGATCTCCGGCCTGTAGCGAGTGAAATCGTAGAAATTGCCGGGGCGCACCAGTCGGCCGATCTCCAATCCCTGGTACAGCCGCTGCAAACGGCCAAGCACGGTCTGTCCCACGTTGCCGACGTTCACCCAGGGCCGAAGCATCGCTATGCAGTGGGGCGACTGCAGTGGCGGATCAGGGGGCTCAAACTCGAAGTGTCCGGCGCGCATGGTTCCTCACTGGTCAGGCCGGGAGACGATGTGACAGTCTAGCGCACACCCTGTCGCCAGCCTCTCGAATCGGAACAGTCCGGTGCTAGAATCGCCGCTCTGAAACACCGAGATGTGATCGTCCCGGGCCGTCCCAAAAAGAAAGCTATTCCAGATGAAATTTGTCTTTGTTCCGCCTCAAATCGCTCCTGTGAATGGCTGGCTCGCCCGGCTGCAGGATTCCGTGCCGGACTTCGAGTTCGTGGCGCCTGAAACAGAGGAACAGGCGATCAAGGAGATCGCTGATGCGGACGCGGCGTTCGGCACGCTCTCTAAGGAAGTCCTGGCAGCCGCCGGGCAGTTGAAGTGGATACAGGCCCCTGCTGCTGCGCCTCACGCCGGCTACTACTACCCGGAGCTGATCGAGCACCCTGCGCAGGTGACGAACTTCCGCGAGATCTACAACGATCACATCTCGTCGCACATCATGGCTGTGCTGCTCTCATTCGCCAAGCACCTCAACATCTACCGGGACCAGCAGCGAGACAGCAACTGGTCGCCGCTGTCTCCACCTGAATACCACTCTGCATTCCTGCCTGAGAGCACAGCGCTGATCGTCGGTGTTGGCGGCATCGGCGCAGAAACGGCGCGGCTGTGTGCCGCTTTTGGGATGCGGGTGATCGCCACCGACGCGAGGCTTGAGCAGAAGCCTGAATGGGTCGACGAGATGGGTGGAGCGGGCGATCTTGACCGGTTCCTGGGCGAGGCGGACTACGTGATCCTGACGATCCCTCACACACCCAGCACTGAAGGGCTGTTCGACAGGTCGAAGTTCAAGCTGATGAAGGATTCGGCCATCTTTATCAACATCGGCCGTGGCATGACGACGAAACTGGACGATCTTGCCGATGCCCTCGAAGCGGGAGAGATCGCAGGTGCTGGACTTGATGTGTACGAGATCGAGCCGCTTCCATCAGACCACAGGCTGTGGTCGATGCAGAACACGATACTGACGCCGCACATCGCGGCTCATGGCGGAGCTCACCTTGAGGAGCGCCGCTACGAGATCATCCTGGAGAATGTGGATCACCTGCTGAAGGGCGAGCCTCTCCGGAACGTGGTGGACAAGCGAAACTGGTTCTAGCCCGCGCAGCCCGCTAAATCAGCGAGCGAACCAGCTCTATGTACTGGAGCAGGTGGCGGTCGCCAAGAAAGTGCTCGCGGACCCTGCGTTCGGCGTTCTCTCCGAGTGATGCGGCGAGTTCATCGTCGTCGAGAGCAGACTGCAGT
>JANQIZ010000244.1 GCA_028281895.1 Dehalococcoidia bacterium | reverse complement strand
ACTCTTCCGAGGGTCTCGCTCTGCACAGTCAGCCAGCTTGCCGGGCAGCGATCCGCCATCCATCGCATTCTTGCGAATGACCAGGTCACGAGCCTTCTTGGCAGCGTCACGTGCACGCGCGGCCGTCAAAGCCTTGTCCAGGATTCGCCGGGCGTCGTCAGGGTTGTCCTCAAGGAACTCGTTCAGGTGGCGACCAACGATCTGCTCGACGGCTCCCTTCACCTCTGGGTTCCCGAGTCGTCCCTTGGTCTGCCCCTCGAACTGGGGATCCTTGACCTTGACGCTGACTACGGACAGCAGCCCTTCACGCACATCGTCACCTGAGAGAGAAGACACATCGCCCTTCCCTGTTCCAAAGGCGTTGTTCTTGCGTCCAAGGTCGTTGATGACCCGTGTGAGGGCGGAGCGGAAGCCTGTGACGTGCGATCCGCCGTCTGCGGTGCGAATGACGTTTGCGAACGAAAGACAGTTCTCCACGAAGGTCTCGTTGTACTGCAGCGCAACCTCGACGACGATGTCGTCTACCGTCTCGCTCGCGTACATGATGTTCTCGTGCAGAGCGTTGCGCCTGCGGTTCAGCGAGCGCACAAAGCTCTGGACACCGCCATCGAAGAAGAACGTGATGTCGTTGCGTGGCCAGAGGTCGTCCTCGTGCCATTCCGAGCTCAGGTGTATCTGCAGGCCCTGGTTCAGGTACGCCATCTCGCGGAATCGGTTCGAGATCTGGTCCCAGTCATATGTGATCTCAGGGAACACCTCGGAGTCAGGCATCCATGAAACTGTCGTTCCGGTGCCGGGGCGGTCTTCATCGGTCTGCGGACGAATGTCCATCTCACCAATGGTCTTGCCGCGTGCATAGCGCTGCGTGTGCACCTTGCCGTCGCGCCTGACCTCGACCTCTGTCCATTCAGATAGGGCGTTGACGACCGATGCGCCAACGCCGTGCAGGCCACCAGAGACCTGGTAGCCCTTGCCGCCGAACTTTCCACCTGCGTGGAGAGTTGTCATGACCGTTTCGAGCGCTGATGTGCCGGTGCGGGCGTGCACATCAACGGGAATGCCTCGACCGTCGTCTGAGACGGTTACGGAGCCGTCCTTGTGGATCAAGACCTCAACACCGGTCGCAAAGCCTGCCATGGCCTCGTCAACGGAGTTGTCAACGATCTCACGGACGAGCTGGAAGACGCCTTCCGGACCCGTGGTGCCGATGTACATTCCAGGTCGTTTGCGAACCGCCTCTAGCCCCTCCATCACCGTGATATCTGACGCTGAGTAGTCAGATGATCCCCGGTGGCTCTTGGGCGAGGTCTTGTTCTTGGCTGTAGTCATGCTGTTCCGTTTCGCTGTTCAGCCCGTACGGGCAATTGGCACGGCAAAGGCTCATCTGGCCAGATCGTTGTTCGACAGTGTTGCGAAGACAAATGCGGCGCTGGAACTCTCCTGTTTCGCTGGCCTGGCAGCACCTCTACAGGCTTCTTCTGCCTGGTGCTTATCTCGCATACGCGTGCGTGCGCGAGCCTTAAACGTGTCTGCAACCTCTCAATTCTACCATCGCCCAAGTTTGGCTCCAACTTGGAGAAGGCGGTATTTGAGGCAAGGTTTGATCAGTTTGGGGAAAGTGCGGAATCCTGGCTCACAGCTACTCGCCGCCACACGCATGTATCACCGGGTCTATAATCCGCCGCGCCGGGACCTGGCAAACGTGTCATAAACCGGCAGATCATTACAGATTCGAGAATTCCATCAGAGGGAGCCGATCGCTTGGACATCTCTAAAGAAACCCTGATGCTCATGCTGCGCCGCATGTGGATCATCCGGCACTTCGAAGTGAAGGTGATGGAGGTCCACAGCGCGGGCGAATTCACCGGAGCCGCTCACCCGTATATCGGTGAAGAGGCGGTGGCTGTCGGCGCATGCGCAGCGCTCAAGCCAACCGACTACATCGCAGGAAACCATCGCTCCCACGGCCACCCGCTCGCCAAGGGCGGAGACATGAAGGCCGCAATGGCGGAGCTGTACGGGCGTGTTGACGGCTACTGCAAGGGCAAGGGCGGCTCGATGCACCTTGCCGACTTCTCTATCGGCATTCTCGGAGAATCAGGCATCGTCGCCTCATCCGTGCCTGTGGCCACAGGAGCGGCCCTGGCTGCAAAGCTGCAGAACAAGGACTTCGTATCGCTCGTCTTCTTCGGAGACGGCGCGTCAAACCAGGGCGCGTGCCACGAATCGATGAACCTCGCAGCCAAATGGAATCTGCCTGTGATCTTCCTCTGCGAGAACAACCAGTACGCGGTGACCACTTCGTACAAAGACTCTGTCTCTGTAGAGCACATCTCGGACCGCGCTGCCGCGTACGACATGCCTGGCGTGCTTGTGGACGGCCAGGACGCTATCGCCATGTACGAAGCGACCGCGCAGGCGGTTGAGCGTGGCAGGGCCGGTGAAGGGCCCACGCTGATAGAAGGCCTGACGTTCAGGTACGAGGAGCACTCGCTCGGTCTCGGACGAGTTCGCAGAGGCGAGTACCGCACTGAAGACGAAATCGAGGACTGGCGCAAGCGCGATCCGATCGTGATTCACACTCAGCGGCTGATCGAGCAGGGAATTGCTACTGCGGAGGAGTGTGAGGCGATCAGCGAGGAGATCAAGCAGCAGGTGGAAGAGGCGACGGAGTTTGCAAGGAATAGCAAGTATCCAGAGCCGTCCGAGCTTTACGACGATATGTGGGCAGATCCGATCCCGATGCCATAGAGGCCCCATTCGGACACGCCGGATCGAACATCAACCTCTTCAGAAGAGATAGAAGCGCAAGGCGCTAGCACACGAGAAGAACAATGCCGCAGACCGTATTTGTAGAAGCGATCAACCAGGCGCTCATCGAAGAGATGGAGCATGATGAGAATGTCTACGTGATGGGTGAGGACATTCGCCGTGCCGTGTACGGCGCGACAGCCGACCTGTTCGACCGGTTCGGAGAGAATCGCGTGCTGGATACGCCGCTTTCCGAGAACGGCTTCTTCGGCGCGGCTATCGGCTCATCACTCGTTGGGATGCGTCCGGTGGTTGAGACGCTTACGAGCTTCATGTGGGTGGCGATGGACCAGCTGATCAGCCAGGCGGCCAAGATGCGCTACATGTTCGGCGGCCAGGCGACTCTGCCGGTTGTGTTCAGGGCGACGATGTTCTACGGAGGTGGATCTGCGGCGCACCACTCTGACAGAAGCTACCCGATGTTCATGAACATGCCGGGCCTCAAGATCATCGTGCCGTCCAACCCGGCCGATATGAAGGGTCTGCTCAAGCAGGCGATTCGAGACAACGATCCCTGCATCGTGTTCGAGGACGGAACGCTGTTCGGCTCACGAGGCGAGGTGCCTGAGAACCTGGAAGCGATTCCGTTTGGCCAGGCCCGCACGGCACGTGAGGGATCAGATGTGACGATCGTGGCGATCGCAGCTGCTGTCGGCCAGGCAGAGCAGGCGGCAGACGATCTTGCGAACGAGGGTGTTTCGGTGGAGGTGATCGACCCCAGGACGCTTGTGCCACTGGACAAGCAGGCGATCCTCGATTCGGTGGAGAAGACCGGCAGACTGGTGGTAGTTGACCCTGCTCACAAGGTCTGCAGCGCCGCCAGCGAGATCGCGTCGATCGTTGCTGAGGAAGGGTTCTGGTCACTGCAGGCGCCGATACAGAAGGTGGCGGCGGACCAGGTTCATGTGCCGTACACGCCAGCGCTTGAGTCGCTGATGTACCCGTCGGTGGACAAGATCAAGACGGCAGTTCGAGCCACCCTGGAGTAGGCTCAGCCGCCAGCCGTTCTAAGCCTCGGCGGTGGCCATCTGCTGCAGGTTCAGGCGGTAACCGATCCCGCGCTCGTTCTCGATGGGATCGAACTCAGGGTCGAGCTCAGCGAACTTTGACCTTATACGCTGTACGTGGACCTTCAGATACTCCGTCTCGTCCACGTACTCCCTGCCCCAGACCTTTGCCAGCAGCGTCTTGCGCTGAACCACGTTCGGGTGGTTCTTCGTCAGGTGGTACAGCAGGTTGTACTCGGTAGGAGTGAGTGGGACCTTGCTGCCGTCATATGTGACCGAGTGATCTGCGAAATCGAAGCGGAAGCGGCCGTCCTCGAACGCCTCTCCCGTGCCACCGACAGGACCAACTGAGACCCGGCGAAGCACCGCCTTGATGCGCGCCAGCAGCTCAAGGTGGCTAAAGGGCTTGGTGATGTAGTCGTCAGCGCCCGTCTCCAGGCCCCGCACCATGTCCAGCTCGCTGTCGCGGGCTGTCAGCATGATGATCGGCACATCCGATGTCTCACGGATGCGGCTGCAAACCTCGAGTCCGCTCAGATCGGGCAGCCCAATATCGAGCATCACAACGTCTGGCTTCTCAGACTCGAATAGCTCAAGCGCTGAGTTGCCGTCTGGCGCCTGCACCAGGTCAACTTCGGGCCATCGAAGCGTGAAACAGATGCCAACCGCCTCGATTATGTCTGGATCGTCGTCTACCGCTAGGACCTTCAATTCAGATCACGCCTGCTTTGCGCTGTCCGCTTCTGGCTCACCTTGCGCTCCTGCGGGCCAGCGGGCATGGAAAACTCGAAATCTGCGCCGCTGTCAGAACCCTTCGTAGCATCGCTTCGAACCCAGAGCCCGCCGCCGTGCAACTCTACGAGACCGCGAGCAATCGTGAGCCCCAACCCCGATCCACCACCACCGTGACCATCTTTGCGTACCGCTCGCTGGAACGGCAGGAAAATGTCGCTGTGAAGGTCTCCGGGTATGATCGGGCCGGTGTTCGAGATACAAATGTACACTGTACGGCCATCGGTTTCATCTGCTTCGAGGATCGTTGTCGCTCCGGGCGTGCCTGCAATCCGCGGACGAATATGGGCTGAGATCGCAACTGTGCCTTCGACTGGCGAGAACCTGATGGCATTGGACAGGAAGCAGTCGATTATCTGCCTGAGCCGCTTCTCATTCGCCTGAACAGTCAGATTGCCGTCTTCGAGATCTAGGTCGATGTTGATCCGCCTGCTCCTGGCGGCGAAGTCGGCCTCGGCCGCTGCAAGCGCGATCTGCTCGGCTGCATCGACAGGTCCGAGCTCTATGCTGAGTGAGCCGGCTTGCAGATAGCCGACCTCAAGGACATCCGAGATCTGGCGCTCAAGCCTTGATGTGGCGCGGTCGATACCTTCGACGAGCCGCTTTGTGCCATCCGGGTTCTGGAGAGTGGCTGGATCTTGCAGCAGGTCCACCCAGACGCGCAGAGATGAAAGCGGAGAGCGCAACTGATGTGCAAGATTGGCGAGGAAGTCGATCCCGATGCCATCCGATCCCTCTGCAGGGCCGCGTGAAGATGACCGCGTCTCTACTACTGAGAGATCCGGTTCCGTGGGCTGTTCAGATTCGATTGTGTTGCGAGCCTGCATACGGTACCGAGTATATTCAGCCAATAATTGGCAAGACCAGCCTCTTCGAGGCGGGAATAGGCGAAGCCTGCCATCGTTCGCCCACTTTCAAGTACGCCGAAAGGTTGTGATCAGCTTTGGCCAGCGCAGACGATAATCAGCAGCTTGCGGAGTTGATTGCCGCCAGCGCATCTGAACTGCGTCTTGCGTGGCGCAAATCAGCGTCTTTCGACCATGTTGCCGAGATGCATGTAAATGGCCAGGGCGAGCAGATGCTGCTCAGCATTTCGGCGCAGTTGAAAGCCGCTTCGTCTGATGGGTCTGGCGGCATGCAGAGACTGGTTTCGCGTCCGCCCTGGACCGGCAATGAATCCGATGCCGATGCGCCGACTGCGCTTGTCGCTTCGCTGGGAACGGCCTTGAGAGCGTTTGTATCGACGAAACTGGAGATGCTGACGACTGTCGATGAGTTGATCAACTCTCTTTCGGCGGCTGTCGATCATGCTCTGCGAGAGCGAACACGAAGTCTGGTTGAGATCGCCACTTTCGATTCATTGACCGGCGCGCTTACTCGAAGGGCGGCGATGGAGCGCCTCGATGCTGAGTGTGCGAGAACGGTGCGCCACGGACATCCGCTCAGCGTGATCTATATCGATGTCGATTCTCTGAAGTCGACGAACGATGAACGAGGGCATCGCGCGGGTGACGATCTGCTCGTTAGGCTCGTCGATTTGGTGAGTTCGAATATCAGGGCCTCGGATGCTCTTGGCAGGATCGGTGGCGATGAGTTCCTGCTGATTCTTCCTGATACCGATCTCAAGGGCGCGCTTTCTGTCGAGAGCAAGCTGTACGCGGTACTGGACGGCGTAGAAACAGGCGCTTCACTCGGAACGGCGGCTACGCCGGGCAGCGAGGCGTCTGCCGAATCGCTGGTAGATGCTGCAGATGCTGCTATGAGGGCTGCTAAAGCTAAGCGAGCCTAGTTTCCGGGTCGCTCCCACAGCCTGCACGACCATGCGGATGTGACCGCTCGCTCAAGCTCGCCCAGTCCGGGCCGCTCAACAGGCATACGCCACGGCAGAACCCGCTCAGACAGCCCGCGCGGAAGTGCCAGGCGTTTCTGGAACTGCAGGATCACGTTCCTGTCACCGCCAAACGCCAGCCAGTCGATATCGCCTTCATAGGCCTCGATTCGCGAGCGTGCGACATTCGCCACTCCGTCAAATAGCTGCTGTATCGCCTTCTCGCGGTTGCGCACAAACCGGGCCGCCGACTGTCCGCCCTTGCGCTGACGATTCTTCACGTATCTGCCGCCGGTCTTATGAACGACCAGCAGCTCGTCATCAGCGATCCCGAATGAGAAGTGGCCAAGCCTCAGCAGGATGATGGCGAGCTTCAGCTTCGACCGAAGCAGGGTTTCGAGCGATGCGAAGTCGGAGAACTCGCCGGATTGCGTGATCGGAAACGGTGGAGCGAGCGCGAGATGGTGTTCAGGAGCAGCAGGTGCGACCGTTCGGGTGAAGAGCGCCAGCCCTGTGCCTGAATCGACCGCAGAAGACGGCAGCCATGCCCAGTTGTCAGAGTCACCCGGCCCAACCCACTGGCCGGGTTCAAGAAGCTCCATCTTCCATGCAGCGCCAGGCTCCATCTCCATGTCTACGAGCATGTCGAGAACGGAGCTGCGGGAGATGATCCGCTGATGGACCTGGGTTTCGGAATTCACTTTCAGGCGGCTGCGCGTTCGAGTCTCTTATGCAGGCGGACAAGTTCGACCGGTCCAAAACTGTACGAGTCGGCATCAGAATACTTGAGAGAGTCGAACAGGTCTCGTGCGACTGATTGCAGTCCAGAGATCTCCAGTTGAATCGCCGAGAAGCCCTGCTTCAAGGCCCACTGTTCAGCACGGGCGATCAGCAGGCGCGCCACTCCCTTTCGACGGTACGCTGAATCCACGCAGAGCCTTCTGAGCACGGCAGGCTCCGACATCTCTTCAGGATCAGAGTCGATGGCGGCAAAACCGACGATAGCGTGTTCCTGGGACTCCACGACCCACATGCGCCTGCCGGGCTCGGAGTAGTAGATCGAAGCCCGCTTCAGATCATCCATCAGCGCCGCATCGGTCAGCTTCTTGTGGGTGATGCGCACTTCCAGGTCGGTGCCTGCGTTCACCAGCGCGTTCTGTGTCTCGATGAAGAGCTGGCGAACCGACTCACTATCAGTTGGCCTTACGAAGCGGACGGCACAGCCCGGAGGGAAGAAGTTCCCGTCTGAACGCTCCTCTGGCGCACGCTCGAGATCGCTTCGATTGGTTGCTGCCATACCCGAACTCTAGACCGTGGCGCGCCGGCTACACAGGTAGCATCCACCAATCACGCAAAACACAGACTGCAGGTTCGGATAAGCACCTTCAGGCCATCACTCGTGAAATTCATCACAAATACCTTACTTCAATATGTTGACCCGCTCTTCAGGGAACCTAGAATCACCCGAAATGCCGCAGGTCTCCGGGCCTGATCAGGTGCGAACGATAGTGGATTGAAGGCTGCCATGACCCAGAACAAGAGCACAAACGGACGCAGCGAGAAGACCGAGGAAGGCCTGATCACAGAGAGATCCAGGCTCCTGCGGCACAATCCCAGTGATCCAGATCTGCGCTTCGCGGTGTTTTCCGAGGGCTACTACCCGTATGACAGGAAGTTGAAGCGTCGTGAATACGAGAATGCGAAGGCTGAGCTGCAGGTTGAACTGCTGAAGATGCAGAACTGGGTCTACGAAACGGGACAGAAGGTTGTGATCATCTTCGAGGGCAGAGACGCGGCGGGCAAGGGCGGAACGATCAAGCGGTTCATGGAGCACATGAATCCTCGCTATGCTCGTGTCGTGGCGCTGACTACGCCGACCGAGGATGAGAAGACGCAGTGGTATTTCCAGCGCTACGTCGAGCACCTGCCAAGCGCCGGGGAGATGGTGCTGTTCGACCGCTCCTGGTACAACCGTGCCGGTGTTGAGAAGGTCATGGGCTTCTGCACACCTACCGAGTACCTGCAGTTCACAAGGCAGGCTCCCGCATTCGAGAAGATGCTTGTCGATAGCGGCATCAGGCTCTTCAAGCTGTACTTCTCGGTTAGCCAGGAGGAGCAGCTGCGTCGCTTCGATGCCCGGACGGAAGATCCGCTCAAGCGGTGGAAGCTGAGTCCAGTTGACCGCGCATCAATGGACCGGTGGGACGACTACACCGATGCCAAGCGGCTGATGTTCTTCTACACGCACACCGCTGATGCTCCGTGGTACGTGATCAAGTCAGATGATAAGAAGCGGGCGCGCCTGAACGCTATGCGTCTTGTGCTGACGCTGATGCCGTACCCGGACAAGGATCGCGAGATCGCGCGGCCGCCTGATCCTCTGATCGTGGGTACTGCGGCCGATGTTCTTGAGGAGAAGGAGATGCCGGACCTGGTCAGGGAGCAACTGGCTGTGGAGGCTGCTACGCGTCCCGGCGCTCCGCAGGCAACCTGACCTGCCCCCGGGCCAAAGAATCTCTGGCTTCGATATATCGGCTCACGCGAGCAGGCCCGGCGGGTTTCCGCCGGGCCTGCTGTCATTCGGGTTGTTTTCTTGAGCTACGGAGTCGTCGCGCCCGCGGGGTCGGCGGCGCCCAGCTCATCGAGAAGCGAAGGGTCGAGTCCGTCGAGCGTGCCATTCGGCAGCTCACCCGATTCCTGCGCCTCCTCAGCTGAGGTGACCGCGTCCTCGATCAGGTCGAGGGTCTGATCCTCCAGCTCCCGGATCTGCTCCTCCACGCGTCTCTCTGCAGCTCGGAGCTCATCATCAAGATCACGCTGCTTGAGCCTCAGCTCCCTCAGCAAGTTCTCGATCTCGTTGATCCGCTCGTGGAGAGGATCAAGAACTTCGGCACGGCGAGCATCGATCTCAGCCTGTTGCTCCCAGCCCCAGTTGTTGAACTGATCGAACGCCGTCTGCTGCTCATCATCGATCGCCCAGCGCTGCTTCTCCAGCTCAAAACGCTCGAGGTCGATCTGCTTCATGCGCTCGTTGAACTCGGCCCACGGATCGAAGCTGCTTGTGCCGCCTGTTCGGTACAGCTCTGCGATCCGGCCATCGATCTCCCAAAGCTGGTCTTCCAGCGCACGGATGTCGGCCTGCATCTGCTTCTCAAGCCGAAGCGCTTCGTTCTGAAGCTCCTCCATGCGCAGGTTGTAATTGAGAGAAGCGTCGAAGCCGTGGTTCTGCAGAGCGTTCAGCTCATCGTGCAGACGAACAAGCTCGTTCTCCAGCGCCGCGATGTCGACGTTAGCCGAGCCCGCGCTGTTGAGTGAAGCGATCAACTTATCGCGTCTCTCTTCAAGCACGCGGGTCTTCTCGTTCATCTCGTTCTCAAGTTGAGCCAGTTCGTCCTTGAGGGCATACAGCTCCGACTCAAGGGCCGAAACATCGCCGCCAGTGGTCGTTACTACTGAACCCTGGAGCGCAGCGATCTGATCCATGTAGTTGGACTCGATGTCTGTGATCTGGGCTTCCAGTCCGTTGATTTGCTCAACCAGCCCGTCGACTGTCGCATCGCGATCAGCTTCGATCGCAGCTATCTGGTCGATGGCCTCCTGGCTGAGCGTAGTCGTGCTGGTTCCAGCGCTGTTATTTACGTTGTCGATCTCGGCCTGCAGAGCGTCGATCTGCGATTGCAGGTTAGCGACAGCGGCGTCTGTGGCGGCGTGCTGGCCAGCCTTCTGCGCCTCAAGCGCGTCCACCTGGTTCTGTAGAGAATCAACCTGTGCCGATTCGTCAGCGACAGCAGCATCAACCTGCGACTGCAGCGAATCCTTCTGTGCTTCAAGCGCAGTAAGCTGGTCTGCATAGTCGGATGCTGTCGAGTCCAGCGCGTCGATCTGTGACTGGACACCGGCGATCTGCGTCTGAAGATCGGCAATCACCGCGTCGGCATCCTGGTTGACCTGATCGATCTGACCGTTCAGATCAATGATCTGGCTGGCGAGGCTATCGACAACCGTAGCCTCCGAGGCGTGCTCATCCGCGATCTGTGCATTGAGTGCATCGATCTGCGACTGCAGGTCCGATGTGTCTACCGGCTCAACCGTGACGGTCCCAGCCTCAGCATGCAGCGCGTCAATCTGCGACTGCGCGTCGGCCTTGACCGCATCGATCTGTGCCCACAGATCTGCGACCTGGTCCCGAAGACCCTGAGTAGCAGCGATCTTCTCCGCCTCTAGCGCAGCGATCTGGTCTGAGACGTCACCGACCGAGTTGCCTGCAGCATCTGTAGTCGTGAATGTGCCTGCGGCACTGGCGATCTCGGCTTCTATAGCCCAGATGCGCTGGTAAAGCTCATCGATCGGCCAGCGTCCCTCGTTCCAGAGATATGCCAGCTCTGACTCAATCGAGTTCAACTCATGCTGGATGTCGTCATTGACATGATGATCTACCGAATGACCCGTCGCGATCTGGTTCTGGATATCGGCGATCCTGCGATTCAGTTCATCGGCCTGGACGATATCGTGCTCGTTCCAGCCGTTGGAAGCGTTCAGCTCGTTCATCTGCAGGTAGATGTCTTCTATCGGCCTGCGACCGAACTGGTGCAGCCTGTCGAGCTGGCGCTGCATCTGGAACCGCTCATCCTCAAGAGCCGAGATCACCGGATCGATGCCGTGCCCGCCGTGCGGGTCGGAATACTGCTGCTCGATCTGCATGCGCCTGGCTTCAGCATCCAGCTCACGCCAGCGGTGGTCGATCTCGGCGTACTTGGCATTGAACTCCTCCTGCAGGAGATGCGCAGCGCCGCCGGGCGCCCACGGGTCATCGGAATGACTGTAGGCGTCCTTGAACTCGCCGTTCTCGTACTCATGGACCCGATTCCACAGGTCTTCCAGTTCCCGCTCAAGCGGCAGTATCTCCCGCTCGTACAGATCGTCGAGCTGGCTGCGAATCGGGAGCAGCTCCTGCTCCTCGAGGTCGTTGATCGCACGCTGGTTGTCAACGGCCTGGCGAGCCTCGGTGAGGCCGACGCCCTGGCAAGCCGTGGCAGCGACGGCGAAGAGGCCGAAGACCGCCATGGCGATGCCTCGCCTTGTAAACATGGTCTTGAGTGAGAGAGTCATGATGCTGATTCCTGGCCCTGCGATGTCCGCTCCATGCGCAGACACAGCGACTGAGGTTTCGGGCTACGAGAATCAGAATCAAACCGCGGGCAAACCGCGTTGTAAGTGGTAGCACCCACCACGCGGATCATCGCCAGGAGCCGTTGGGCTCACCAGCCAGTTAGAGGGGCGCGATCCGTGGGACCTACGGACCAGGCCGTGAGCCAGGTTGGAAAAGGTGTGGGGTAGGCTCGCCAGGCGCGAAATATCCACGCCATGACCACAACGACGGCTGCGTCACGAACTCGAACGCTATGCGGTGAAAAACGCCCCTACGCCGGCATGAACTCTTCTTCAGACTCGATCTTCTCTCGGTCAAGATCCATATTGATGCCCGGAGCAGTCGGCGCTTTGATCACGCCATTCTCAGGCATCAGCGGATTCGACAGGAAGTGCTGGTGCACGGCGTTCCACTTGACCAGGTACTCCTGGTAAGGGGTATGGATCGGTGACTGAGTGACCGAGAAGTGGATGCCTGCTGGCGTTGAGTGGCCGTGCGGGATGGTGATCAGGTCGTGAGTAGTGGCGTATGCGGCGATCTTCAGCGTCTCCGACAGTCCGCCAGCCCAGTAGATGTCAGGCTGCAGGATGTCGAGAGCTTCCTGGTCAACGAATCGCTTGAAGCCCCAGCGCGTGTATTCGTGCTCCGCGCCTGAGACCGGGATGTTGATGCTCTGCCGAACCTGCCGATAGGTGTCGACGCGATCCGGCATCGCAACCTCTTCCAGCCATCGAGGCTCATACTCCTCGATGCGCGCCGCCAGCTTCACTACATAGTTCAGATCCATCGACTGCCAGCAGTCCAGCATGATGTCGTCGTCTGGCCCAAGCGTCTCACGCAGCGTCTTCACCATCTCAACGTTCTTTGCTAGGCCTTCTGCTCCAGACATCGGGCCGTGACGGAAGAACCATTTTTGCGCCGTGTAGCCCATCTCCTGGTGCTGCTTCGCCCTCTCACGAACAAGCCCGGGATCGAGCACATTGTTGCCAAGCATCGAGGCGTAGGCAGGAATCTCCGTTCGGGTCGGACCACCAAGAAGTCGATATACCGGCTGGTTTAGCGCACGGCCCTTCAGGTCCCAGAGAGCGCAATCGACGGCAGATATCGCCATCATCGCCTCGCCCTGGCGTCCATGCACGAGCGCACGGTGCATGATGTCCCACAGGTACTCGGTGGCGAAGGCGTCACGGCCCATGAGCAGCGGTCGCAGCTGACTTGCGACGATATATGCGACCGAATCGTCCATGGGGCCGCCGATGCCGATTGCGCCGTCGTCAGTCTCGATCTCGACGAACACGGCAGAGAGCTTGTAGTGACGGTCGTCGACCTGGCTGTCCCAGGCGATCGGGCTGCGATCCCGGAATTCGGCGTAGACATCGAGCGGCATGACGAGCCGCTCTTCCCAGAAGACGCCGTCCGTCTCCATTGTTCCGCTGACTTTTCGAAGCTTGATTGAGGTGATGTTCATTAATAGTGGTTCGCTTGAATGGCTCTTGGTGGCGGTAGGAACGATCGGCAGTTTAACCTGAACAGGCCCGCCAGATTTTCATATGCCCGCACATGCCCGGCATGGACTGCGGCAATCTCAGGAGTACGGTTGCCGCGAGAGAGTTGATCACAGTGCCTTTGAACAGCGATTCCGACAGGGAAGAGAAGAAGAGTGAAATTCCGTGGGATGTGGCAGGTCCCGTGGTTCCTGGCTGCTTGCTGCTGGGAATGGGAATCGGCTTTCTCATCGATGAACTGGTGGCAGGTCTGTTCATCGGCCTCGGAGTCGGGATCATTCTAATGACGCTGCTAACGGTGCTGATGCGCGAGCGGTCTGGCAAATAGCGGGAATTCTGGTCTGCGAACCCACCCTCTGACTCCCTCCCTCAACAGGGAGGGAGAAGGCTGTCATTCTGAACTTGATTCAGAATCTCTTGGTGACCGTAGAAGCAAGGTCAGATCCCTCCGCTGCGGTCGGGATGACAAACGTTCGTGGTCTCGTCATTCCGGACTTGATCCGGAATCTCCTGAAACCAGTCATAGGGAGATGCTGAATCAAGTTCAGCATGACGAACTGACGCTCCCTCAGCAGGAAGAGAGAAGTGCTCAGGACTCAAGCAGCTTCTGCGCTCTGAGAGGCCAGTCGACTGTTGTTCCTGCGGCTCCGGCGACGTGGGCGTTCAATAGATCAGATTCCGAGCGAACGCCCCATGTCCTCACCCACAGGCCGTGCTCCTGCGCCAGCTCCACCTGTTCCGTCGTCACGTCGCCAGCCAGCGGGTAGATGCCTGTGCCGCCGATGCCAGCAATGCGCTCGCACGCCTGAACTGTGATCTCTCGAAGGAGATAGCCGTGATCCAGGTGCGGCATCGCTTCTCTCGATCGCTCAAGCTGCTCGAAGTGGAATGAGCTGATCGAGACGCCGGGTTCTGAAGGCGATGCCGGGCGCTTCCAGCCGTATTCGTCCAGCAGCGCTGCAACCTTCTCTGCAAGCTCCGGCTCGCCCGACTTCAGCTCAAGATGCAGGTTCACGTTGCCTTCGTACCGCTGCAGGAATTCCTCCAGCGTCGGCACAAACGAGTCGCCGTACGCCGCTGGACCTTTACGGCCGACAGTCTCTGCCGGTCCTTCGAACCAGATCCCGGCGTCTAGCGAATTCAGATACGCGAGAGATGCAGCCGCCACCGGACCTGATCCTGTCGTGGTGCGATCCAGCGTTTCGTCATGGATCAACACGGGAGTGCCGTCCGAGGTCAGCTGCACATCGGTCTCGATGTTGTTGAAGCCGTGCTCAACCGCCAGGTCGAAGGCGTCGTAGGTGTTCTCTGGCGCGTCGGATGAGAAGCCGCGGTGGGCGATGAGGGTGAATAGGGTTGCTGATTGCATGGGGCAATTATGCGCTGCCAGAGCGGCAAGTGAGGCGATGCTACGATGCGGTTCGCTTCTAGCTTTGCTCTCAAGCTATTTCGCAGAGTACTGAGCCACTCAGCCGAGCGAATTGTCATCCCGACCGGAGTGGAGGGATCTGACCAGCAGGGTATCTGGACGATCATCATGCGCGAGTACTTCGTGTACATAATGTCGAGCCACCGTCGAACGCTCTACATTGGGGTCACCAACAACCTTGCACAGCGAGTGCATCAACATAAGTCCAGGTCTGCTCCAGGGTTCACTTCCAAGTATGGCGTTACTCGTCTTGTGTACGCCGAATCGTGTGGCAGCGTCGAGGATGCTCTGGAACGTGAGAAGCAGCTAAAAAGGTGGCGGCGGGAGAAAAAGATCAAGCTGGTGATGACGATCAATCCCGAATGGAACGATCTTGCCGAGGAGTGGAATCTACTGGGATCGTGATCGGTAAGATCCCTCCGCTTCGGTCGGGATGACAGATCGACGCTACACAACACCTCCCCACACAAACCAGCCTTGCCAGGAGAACGCACATTGACCCAGCCTGAACAGTCCGCAAAGCCCAACTTCATCGTGATCATGGTCGACGATCTCGGCTTCTCAGACGTTGGCTGCTACGGCGGCGAGATCAACACGCCAAACATCGACTCGCTTGGCTTCAATGGCATTCGCTTCACCCAGATGTACAACGGAGCGCGCTGCTGTCCTTCACGCGCCGCGCTGCTAACTGGCCTCCATCCTCACCAGGCAGGCATCGGACAGATGACCACCGACCTTGGTGTGCCCGCCTACCAGGGCTACCTGAATCGCTCGTCCGTGACGATGGCCGAGGTGTTGAAGCAGGCTGGCTACAGGACGCTGATCTCTGGCAAGTGGCACGTGGCAGGCAGCTGGGACAACCGTCTGCGCGATCAGTGGGTTCTTGGAGACGAGAAGCACCCGATGCCGAAACAGCGCGGCTTCGATCGCTTCTTTGGCCTGATGAACGCCGCTGACTCTCACTGGAATCCAAAATCCCTGGTGCTGGAAGACCAGCTCATCGATGTGGAGAGCAGCGACTTCCACATGACCGATGCGATCGCCGATCAGGCATCCAAGCAGATCGACGAGGCGGTCGATATGGATATGCCGTTCTTCCAGTACGTCGCCTTCACCGCGCCTCACTGGCCGCTTCACGCATGGGAGGAAGACATCGCGAAGTACGAGGGCAAGTACATGGAGGGCTGGGATGCGACGCGCACTGCCCGGCATGAAGAGATGAAGTCGCTTGGCATCGTAGACAGCAAGTGGCCGATCTCGCCGCGTGATGAAGATTCGCCGCCATGGGAGGACGTGGATAACAAGGAGTACGAGGATATCCGCATGGCGGTCTACTGCGCCATGATCGAGCAGGTGGACCGCGGAGTCGGCCAGATCGTTGAGACGCTGAAGCAACGAGGGCAGTTCGAGAACACGGTCATCATGTTCCTCTCTGACAATGGTGGCTGCGCCGAACTGT
Source organism: Dehalococcoidia bacterium (assembly GCA_028281895.1). GTDB lineage: Bacteria > Chloroflexota > Dehalococcoidia > Lucifugimonadales > Lucifugimonadaceae > JAJCYX01. The sequence continues at coordinate 2,009 of JANQIZ010000244.1, read as the reverse complement.
TCATGGAGGACTCGGATTGGCCGGACGCTTCGCAGTGGGAGACAGCGAAGACGCTGGACGGAGAGGATGTACGGGTCGGCGATATTCCAGATCTGCGTCCGGGCCCGGACACGACTTTCCAGGCGGTGGAGCTGCCGTGGGCGAACGTGTCTGACACGCCGTTCCGCCTGTTCAAGCGCTGGATCCACGAGGGCGGAATCACGACGCCATTTATTGTGCACTGGCCTGAGCGCATCAAGAAGGCCGAGATCAAGCATGCGCCTATGCAGATCATCGATATCTCGGCGACGCTTTACGACCTGGCCGGCGCGGCGTATCCAGCGGAGTTCGCAGACAACGAGATCACGCCGCTAGAGGGCGAGAGTTTTGCGCCGCTGCTTGGAGACGGTGGATCGTGGGAGCGAGATAAGCCGATCGCAGTTGAGCATGAGGGCAATCGCGGGATTCGCATCGGTGACTGGAAGCTGGTGGCGGAGTGGGATCGACCGTGGGAGCTGTACAACATGTCGGACGACCGCACGGAGCTGAACGACCTGGCGTCGCAGGAGCCGGAGCGCGTGGCCGAGATGGAGAGTGCTTACAACGAATGGGCCGAGCGAGCTGGTGTGCTGCCGTGGCCGGTTGACCCCAACGTCATGGCGAAGCGGCTCAAGGGCAAGCATGCGCACATATCGCAGCACCGTGCGCCGCAGAGCGGAGCCATGAAGTAGGTGCTGGCCATTCTCTTGCGAGAGGCAGGTAACCGTATCCTCCCTCCCATCTTGGGAGGGAGCTAGAGGGAGGGTTATTAGTCTTGAGAGAACAAGCTGTTCACTCAGATAGGCTGTGACCCTCTCCCTTGAAGGGAGAGAGAAATAGGGCGGCGAATTGCGAGCAGCACTTCTCCCTCCCTGGCAGGGAGGGAGTTAGAGGGTGGGTTGGCCTTGTCATTCTGTCCCTGCCCTGAGCGAAGTCGAATGGGTTGATTCAGAATCTCTCGGCGGCTGTGGAAGTACGGTCAGATCCCTCCGCTTCGGTCGGGATGACAGGAAGTGGCCGGTCGAGATGACAAGATGGATAGTGAGGCAGCAGTGATGCGCTGCGGTCTTCTTCGGTCGGAATGACAAGATGCCCACATCTCTTCTCCATCTGCATGACACAAACCTCGAACAGAGTTAGCTTCACGCATCCATTACGAAGCTCGGCTCAACTTGCTGATCAGGCAATCGACAATTGAGGCATGGCGGCCTTGGCAGCACAACCAGAAACAGCACAGGGAGCACAGACCTCACTCGGAGAAGGTGAAGTCGCGCTCGAAGTCATCTCGCTCAGCAAGGTCTATCCAAACGGACGCGGCATCCACGAGATCAGCTTCGAGGTGCGGAAGGGCGAGATATTCGGACTCCTTGGCCCAAATGGCGCAGGCAAGACCACGACCATCCGCACAGCGCTGGATTTCATTCGCCCAACAGGTGGCAGCGCGCTGCTTCTTGGACGAGACGCGCAATCATCGCCTGCAGCACGGGTCTCTGTTGGCTTTCTGCCCGGCGACCTTGCCCTCTCGGTTCGAACAACGGCGCGTGACTGGCTCAGTTTCCAATCAGAGCTTCGCAGCGGTGTCGATCAGACCTACCTGATGGAGATCGCTGAGCAGCTTGAGGCCGACCTCGATGAGCCGATGCGGAATCTATCGAGCGGCAACCGCCAGAAGATCGGCGTCATCAACGCTCTCATGCACAGGCCAGAATTCGTCGTCATGGACGAGCCTGCAGCAGGGCTGGACCCGCTGATTCGTCGACGCCTGTACCGGTTGCTCATCGATGTGCGAGAGCGCGGCGGCGCTGTGCTGCTCTCCTCGCATGTTCTTCCAGAAGTCGAACGCATCTGCGACCGCGTCGGCATCATCCGCGGCGGCAGGCTTGTTGAGGTCTCGACGATAGCTGAACTCAGATCAGCCTCGGTGCGCAGGCTGGACATCGTCTTCGCCCATGAGCCTCCACTGGAACCTCTGAGACAGGTCAGCGGCGTAG